>JAITQJ010000083.1 GCA_031288955.1 Planctomycetaceae bacterium
GGGAAAACGGATACCTGCCGCTTCATTATTCATTGTTCATTCTGCCGTTTTTCGCCGCTGCGGGGCGAGGCATTCTTCGGCGGCACTTAATCGGGAATAGACCGGCAAAAGCGTAAAAACATTATCGAATTGGCGGTGTTTTATCCGTTCCGCCGCCCATCTTCCCGCCGCCTCCGCCTTCGGAAACCAATACCGTTCGTCCGCCAACACCGCATCCGGCGGCATCTGGGCAGCATAACGTTCCAATGCCGGTCCCGTAAAAACAAGATGGTCATACTTTTCACGCTGCTTCTGCCAATCGGCAACGGACATTAACTGTGCCGGTTCGCCGTTGAGCGAAACAACCACTTCGCCCCGCTGTGCATCAACACCAATACTATGCACCGCAGATGTTTCCAATTTGACAGCATCAAACGTACTGACGGCAATAATTTCAGCACCGCAAGCGTATGCAAACACTTTCGCTGCCGTTACGCCGACGCGCAATCCAGTGAACGAACCGGGACCATTGACAACGGCAAGAACCGTAATGTCGTTCGGCAATGTACCGCTTT
This sequence comes from Planctomycetaceae bacterium, assembly GCA_031288955.1. Taxonomy (GTDB): domain Bacteria; phylum Planctomycetota; class Planctomycetia; order Pirellulales; family Thermoguttaceae; genus WRKP01. The sequence goes on from JAITQJ010000083.1 coordinate 555, forward strand.
GAGTAAACAATTCCTCGATTGCCGGATGCAGCGTTTGCGAACTCCGCTTGTCTTTCGGCAATTCAACCTGTGCCAAAACGTTGTTTCCGTCAAGCAATGCTGCACTGCCGAATCTTTCCGTCGTTTCAATCGCTAAAATCATTGTTTTGATTTGTTCAAACAGTTGCGGTATTTTTCTTGCCGGCGGCTTGTATGATTTCGCCGTTGTCGATATTCTTCTGAAAATGTTCCGGTACGGTATGATAATCCAACAGGTCAACACGAAACGGCAAATCGGATTCCATAAAAGCGTCTTTCATTTCTTCTAGCAATAGTCCCGGCAGTTTTTCACGACCGCAAACACACAAATCGAGGTCGGAAAATTTCCACGCCTTTCCGTTACAGCGGGAACCGAATACCCGAACTTCGCTGTCCGGCACGAAGTCCGCTAAAATTTTTCTGGTCATTTCCAAATGTTCGGGCGGGACATCAATCATTTCGGGCGGTGATATTCTGTAAAAAAGACTCTGCTTCGGGAACGAACCGAACGGCGGCTTCATATACTTCGGCGGCAATACCGGCACTGTAAATATGTGCCGTACTGTTTCGGGCTTTGTGAAACAAAAACCACAGGGAAACGTCTTCTATCAGTTTGTTTTCACCGGCATAACGAAAAAGTTCTTTGCGGGTACACCTTGCGATTATTTCTTCGGAAACATTTTCTGCAAGCCAGCGTTTCATTGTTTTCCAACACATTTCATAAGCAACTTCAAAGTTCTGAATGATACCGGAGCGGAACGTCTCTTGTTGCAGCGGCGAAAAATCCGCACCATTACGCAGATTGTCTTCGACCGATTCCCGCAATACTTTTATCGACTGTGCAAGTGTTGTGAGGTCAAGTGTCATCGTAAATCGCTAAAATCATTGTTTGAAAAACTCACTTCCCCGCCGTCATTGTATCGTTTTACAAACATAACGGCAAGAATTACGCCGCCGGACTTGTTCCGTATGCGGAATGTTGTTTCGATTTGTTCAAATTCTGTAAAACATTTTGTTGTTTTTCACCGCGAAAAAGACGAAAGGCACGAAAACAGGGCGAAAACACCCCTTTACCGGATTCGGAAAAATTGATACAATGCAAAACGGTAATTATGGTAATTATTTAGCGGCGGAATGAATGAAAAAAGTCGTTGTCTTCGTCCTTTTTTGCGGATTATTTGTCAATACGGTCTGTGCGCAGACGGTTGAGTCCCCTGAAACCGTTCGGCTCTACGGCAATCTGCCGGCAGGCGAACGCATACCGGTTATAACCTGTCTCGACTTCGATTATGCCGGTCAAATCCTCGCTCTCGGCGGTGATGACCACAAAATCCGGCTCTGGGATGTCAAAGAGAAAAAATTTACCGCCGAATGGGAAAAACACAACGATTGGATACGTTCGATGGCGTTCAGTGCCGATAAACAAATTCTGGCAACTGTTTCACAGGACGGACAAATCAGTCTTTGGAACGTGCCGGACGGTAAACTGCTGAAAACGTTGAATGAACCCGTACGGGGAACGCAGCACATTCAGTTTCAGCCGGGCAAATCAGTCTTTGCGGTTTGCGGTTTTGACCAGGATGTCCGGCTTTACGATGCGGGAACAGGGCAGAAAACGGCAGCACTTCCGGCACACGCCGCAAATAATGAGGCACTCGCTTTTTCGCCGGACGGTTCGTTGTTAGCAACTGCCGGACGGACGGGGATTGTACGGCTTTGGCAGACTTCCGATAACAAACATTTGACGGATATTGCCGGCGACGGGCGGCGTGTCCGGGCATTGGCTTTCAGTCCCGACGGTTCACAACTGGCGGTCGGCAGCGATGGACCGTTCATTATTCTTTGGGACCCCAAGACGGGCAAGATGATAAAACCGTTCACAGAGAGACCGGGCAAAACATTTTCGCTGGTCTTCTGCGGCGGCGGTATATTGGCATCAGGAGAGAGCGACAATATGATACGTCTTTGGGATATTGCGGCGGGCAAACAGAAAACGGTGTTATCAGGACACACAGGAACAATTTCGGCGATGATATACGAACCGGCATCGCAAACCCTGATTTCCGGCAGTTTCGACACCTCCGTACGGTTCTGGAAAATTAAGGATTAAACTTAATTTTCCAGTGCTTTCACCGCTTCTTTGATGAACGGGTCGTCCAAGCGGCTGGTCATCAATCGCGGGATTTGTCCGTTTATCGGCTTTGCCGCTGTTATCCGCTGCTTGCCGTCCTGTTCCGGTTTGTTATCCTGAACCGCAACGTCCGGCGTGACTCCAACGCCGCTGTATGCCCAACCCTTCGGCGAGTAAAACTTTTCCACCGTCAACTTTAAGCCGCTCCGTCCGCCGTCATACATTCCTGAACGCAGCGGCAATATCTTCTGTACCGTGCCTTTGCCGTATGTCCGTCTGCCGACCAGCGTTGCCCGGCGATGGTCCCGCAATGCACCGGCAACAATTTCCGCCGCACTTGCGCTGTCTTCATCTATCAGCACAGCCAGCGGCATCCGCCACGTGTTCTCCGCTGTTGCTAAAAACGGCGCATCCAGCGAATTGTCTCTGCCCTGTGTGCGGACTATTGCCCCGCTGTCAATAAACATATTTGCAACTTCGATGCCGACCTGAAACAGACCGCCGGGGTTGCCCCGCATATCTAAAACCAAACTCTGCATTCCCTGCCGGTGCAGGCTTATCATTGCCTTGTTCAACTCCGCCGCCGTTTTCGTTTGAAAACTCGTCAAGCGGACGTAACCGACCTTGTCCGTCAGCATCGTTCCCTCTTCGACGCTCGGTACATCAATTTGCCGGCGGACAATGTTAAAGCGCAACTCATTTTTGACCGTCTTCACACTGCTTTGATAATCGCTGCTGAATTCCGGTCGGCTGATAACAAGCCGCGCCGCTGTTCCTTCGGGACCTTGCAGCAAGTCGGCGGCAGAATCGGTATCACGTCCCTGTGTTGAAATACCGTCAACGGACAATATCCGGTCGCCTTCTTTCAAACCGTTTTCTTCGGCGGGACTGCCCGGTATCACACGGACAATAAGCAGCGACGTGTTATCACTCCGCAGTTCTACGCCCAAACCGACAAGGTTGCCGGAAATCATTGAGTATTGGTCGCTTAACTGACGAGGCGTTAAATAAGTCGAGTACACGTCCAGCGAATTGATAACGCCGCACGTGAACTCCATAATAACCGTAACAGGATTGAGTCCGATTTGCGTTTTCGCTTTTTCGGCAATATGAAACAATCCGTTTTTCAAATCCTCACGGTTGCGTATGTCCCAGCGGTCAACCATTGTCTGAACCTCTTGCAGAAGTTCAGCGACCCGCTGCGGCGAAATTTTTAATCCGGTTTTGTTACAAAAATTAGAATCGCCGAGAGCAATTTGTAAGTTTGTGATTCCGCTGCGGAACAGATTGTCCCAATTCGGTGTATCGGCATATTCGGCTTCAACGCAGTTCATTACTTCGTTGAAGAAACTGACGGTCGCATCAAGTTTATTGTGCGTTACCAGATTGATATAACTTGCGTCGTGCAGGCGGCGGTTGACATCATAATGAAACCGGGCAATGCGGTAACGGTCCATCAGGGCGGCATCGTAACTGTGGAGCCGCATCGCTGTCTCGTAATGCGTCATTGCATCCGCCCAGCGGAATTGGGCTTCGTACGTTTGGGCATCCCGAATAACACGGGCTATTTCCTCCTTGTCTGCCGGCGGTAAAGTCTGTCCTTGTTGCAGCGGCAGAAATTGCGGACGGGGTGTCAGCGTTAAAGTCTGCGCCGCTGTGTGATTGAGGCTTCCTGCAATAAACACGAAGACGAACAGGACAAAACAGAAAGCGTTCAGCCCGTGATGACATTCCCGCAAATTGTATCGTTGTATCGTTGTCATTGTTAAACGTGTCTTTCAGGTAAAAAACCGCACGGCTGCCTGCCAACAGGGGGGGAAGGGGAACAGGTCAACCGTGCCTCGGGGAAAAGGGTCCAATTTTGTATGTGTTTTTTGCCCCTTTCGGGAACGCAGTAGCATACACCATAGACGGTGAAAAGCAAATTTTTTGTGGGAATTTTTTGTCCTCATAACCGTCTTGTACGATATAATACTCTCCCCGCCGCCGAAAGTTTGATACAATCCATAAAAACATTTGACAATCGTCCGGGAACAAAGGACAATGGTATGGGTTGCGGCGAAAAAACGTTCTATACCAATTTTATGAAAAACGTCATTGCTTTAATTCTCGGCGGCGGACGAGGTACCCGGCTTTATCCGCTGACGAAGTTTCGGGCGAAACCGGCAGTTCCTATCGGCGGGCAATACCGTCTTATCGATATTCCCCTGTCCAACTGTATCAACAGCGGCATTGACCAGATTTACGTTTTGACGCAGTTCAATTCGGCAAGTCTGCATAACCATCTGCACTCGTTTCATTTCGATAATCTGCACGGCGGGTTTGCGGAAATCCTCGCCGCCCAGCAAACCTCCGATAACATTGATTGGTATCAGGGAACTGCCGATGCGGTTCGGCAAAACTTCACGTATATTCAGCAGCGGCACATCGAATACGTGCTGATACTGTCCGGCGACCAACTTTACCGGATGAATTTCCAAAAGATGCTCGCAACGCATCTGAAAGCAAACGCCGATGTTTCGATTTCGGCACTGCCGGTCAACAAGGAACAGGCAGCGGGACTCGGCATTATGCGGCTCGACGATAACGGACGGGTTATCGGATTCCTCGAAAAGCCGAAAACCGACGATGAATTTGAACACGTCCGCGCTGTCCCCGCCTGGATTGACTCGCTCGGTGTCCGCTCGGAAGGACGGGAATATCTTGCCAGTATGGGAATCTATCTGTTCAATAAACAGGTGCTGCTTGATGTTCTCGAAAAGACGGATTACAAGGATTTCGGAAAAGAAGTGTTTCCGGCAACGATACGCAGTCAGCGGGTGCAGGTGCATCTTTTCGACGGTTATTGGGAAGACATTGGAACGATTAAGGCGTTCTTTGATGCAAATCTGGCGATGACACAGCCGAATCCGCCGTTTTCGCTTTTTCACCCCGACTGGACGACGTTCACGGAACAACGGCTGCTTCCGCCGACGCGGCTGAACGGAGCGGTGATAACGCAATCGTTGATTGCCGACGGCTGCCTTATCAACGACGGTGCCGTTATCGAGAATAGTATTATCGGTTTGCGCTGTCAAATCGGCAAGGGCGTAAAAATCCGTAATTCGATAATTATGGGGGCGGACTATTACGAAACGGAGGAAGAAAAAGAGGAGCAACTGCGGCACGGGGTACCGCCGATTGGAATCGGCGACGCTTCGGTCATTGAACACGCTATCATTGACAAAGACTGTCATATTGGTAAACGTGTTGAAATTATCAACCGCCAAGGAGTGATGGACAACGAGGAAAAGCCGTACGGAATGATTCACGACGGTATCATTTGTATCCAGAAAAAGGTTGTTATTCCCGACGGCTGGAAACTGTCAAATTGATATTGCATTATTTGGGCGGAATGTTTATGCTCCGTTGAGACATTTCCCCAAACATTATGCCGGACGTACTATCTCTCGGTAAAAAGATTTTGCGGCAGGAAGCCGATGCTATTTTGCGTCTTGCCGACAACCTTGACGGACGCTTTTTGCAAGCCGTGTATCATATTCTCTGCTGCAAAGGAATAACCGCCGTTTGCGGTATCGGAAAAGCCGGTCTCGTCGGACAAAAGGTTTCCGCAACACTGTCTTCGACCGGTTCACCGTCGTTTTTTTTGCATCCTGCCGAAGCCGTTCACGGCGACTTGGGACAAATCCAGCGCGGCGGCATCGTTATTATCTTTTCGCAAAGCGGCGAAACAGAAGAGATAACCCGGATACTGCCGGCACTCCGTTCGTTCCGCATCACGATTATTGCTATAACTGCTTCAGAACACAGCACACTCGGACGCAGCGCGGAAATCGTCTTGCCGCTGGGACAACTGACCGAAGCCGACCCGCTCGGCTTGGCACCGAGTACCAGCACGGCAGCGATGCTTGCTGTCGGCGATGCGCTGGCATTAAGCGTTGCACAACGCCGCCGCTTTCAGGCAGAAGACTTTGCAAAGTTTCATCCCGGCGGGGCATTAGGACGCAAGTTGAGTTTAGTCGATGAACATTTGCGT
>JAITQJ010000098.1 GCA_031288955.1 Planctomycetaceae bacterium
CACCGAAGCCGGAAAATCTGCCACTGTCTTTTGCCGGAAAACCGCCCAGCCAAACAGTAAGCGACGCAAGGAAACAATTTTTTTTGACACTTACATCAACATCGGCATAACCCATATTCGAGTACACAGTGTTTATCGCCGTTCTAATATGAACGGCTTGTGCTTCGATGACTTCTTCCCGCGTAGGAGTACCGCTTGGTTCCGGCAACTCGAAGCGGGGCCATCGTTTTTTGACGTGCCGGACGAGGGCGGTATCGTCAAACATATCCGGCGGATACTCGCCGAAGACGTTTTTATACTGTTCGAGGGCAATCGCTATCTGATTCAATTCGATGGCGATACGCGCCTGTTTTGCCGACCGCATTGCACCAGCAACTGCCGCCGTAATTATCACCGCCAACAATGTAATGATGACAACGACCACTAAAAGTTCGACCAGTGTAAAGGCTTTGAATTTTTTCATTGCTCTGCAAATGTTATGAAGACGCTCTTCGGTTTTCCGCTGCGGACGAGTATTGCTCCCGTACAGAGTCAGCGACAGTGTACTCCAATGTTCCTAACCGGCAATATCTTTCCGGCCTGCCGACTCCTATTATACCATAGAATTTCCCCAAACGGCAAAGGAAATAAAAATTTGTTCATAACATCTAACCGGAAAAGACATTAGAAAAAACACAAAGAGTCTTGGGAATCGGTACAAGGAACTTGCTTTTGCCGAAATCCGTGTTATAATGACGTGTTGCCGTTGGTCTGGCAAGTTGCTGCCGGAAGTTCACCGAAGTTAAACAGAGAAAAAATGCCAATACGTGATAGAGTTATCGTTGTACCTCTCGATATGTCGGAATTTTCGCTTTCAGCCTTTGAAACGGCTGCGTCGCTGGCTTCTGATTATGCGAACATCCGCGTTTTGCATATTTTGCCGGAACTCGAAAGACCCGGCAGCGAACACCGTATAGAGCAGTGTGTCTCGGCATTGAGTGCCTTTTTGCAGCAGCGGGGGTACAATAAACCTGATATTACCGTCCGTACCGGCGAACCGATTAAACAGATTTTGCAATTTGCCGATGATGTCGATGCCGGTTTAATTGTTATGCCGTCGCACGGACGGGGAATGTTGACGGAGATGCTGCTCGGTTCAACAACGTACAGTGTTGTCCGCAAGGCAACGTGTCCTATTCTCGTTTTGAAGCCGACGAAGAAAAAGGAGATATAATGCAGCGTGCGGTCGTTCTTCTGTCCGGCGGTCTCGATTCAACGACCGCTGCCGCCGCAGCGAAAAAGGACGGCTATGAACTGTATGCGCTGACGGTTGATTACAATCAGCGGCACCGCAGCGAAATTGAGTCGGCGAAAAAAGTTGCCCGGTTCCTTGATGTTTGCCGGCACGTTATTGTGCCGGTTGATTTACGGCTTTTCGGCGGAAGTTCTCTGACCAGCGGTTTAGCCGTACCGAAAGATGTGCCGCTGGAACAAATCGGGGCGCATATTCCGAACACGTATGTACCGGCACGCAACACAATTTTTCTGTCGCTTGCGTTGGCATTTGCCGAAACGGTTGAGGCGGACACGATTATCATCGGCGTTTCGGGTGTTGATTACAGCGGTTATCCCGATTGCCGTCCTGAATTTTTGAATGCTTTCATTTCGCTTGCTAATTTAGCGACAAAGGCGGGAACAGAGCGGCAGCCGTTCACCATCAAGGCACCGCTGATTTCACTCGGCAAAAAGGAGACGTTGGAACTCGGTTTATCGTTAGGCGTTGATTATTCGCTGACTTGGACGTGTTATGACCCTGTGGACGGTTTGAGTTGCGGTCATTGCGAATCGTGTCTCTTGCGTCTTAAAGCCTTTTCCGACCTCGGCATCCGTGACCCCTTGCCGTATCAGCATTGAACAGGACATTTTTCCGATAACGATGAATTTTGAATCAACCGTCTTAAATCCGGCGGACGTTTTTTATTAAACGTTCGATTTTTTCAAAATCCTTAACACCGCGCTGCGTTTCCACCCCGCTGGAAACATCGACACCGTACGGTTCCGCCTGCTGAATCGCCGCCGCAACATTTTCAGGCGTAATACCGCCGGCGAGCAGCGTTGGAAACCGCTTACAAAACGGACGGGCAACACTCCAATCCCAGACACTGCCGTTGCCGCCCGGCAGACTGCCGTGTGGCAGACTGCCGCGTGGCAGATTGCCGTGTGTCATTTCAAGGCAATACAGCGGTTGTTCCGCCGCCGCTATGCTATTCATCATACGTTCAAACGTTTCTTTGTCCCGAACGGCGGGAATGATTTGATGCGGTATATCCGGCAGCCGTTTTCCGTAACACTGCACATAATCGATTCGGGAATCGATAACCGCCGGCAATGCGTCCGCAATAACCAGAACGGTTTTACGTCCCGCAGTCCGGTATGTCTGAACGGCATCAAGTATGCTGCCGATTGACAACTCGTCAATATGCCGCGGACTTGCAGGATAATAAACCAGCCCAATCATATCCGCACCGGCATTAAAACATTCAACAGCCGCTTCCGGCGTTGTTATACCGCAAATCTTAATCAGCACCGCTGCCTCCGTGAATCAATGTTCGCAGCAACACAACGGGATTCGCCGACACGGATAAACTTTCGCCGATTAAAAAAGCAGACACGCCGTTTTGCATCAGTTGCTCAATGTCCGAACGCGTCTTAATACCGCTTGCGGCGACAACGCTTTGGTCTGAATCAAAACGTGAAAACAAACCGTCAGCACGACCAACGGCAACGTCCATCGTTTGCAAATTCCGCTGATTGATACCGATGAGAGGAAAATGAAACGGTTCAATTTTTTTGACATCGTCTTCATCGAACACCTCGACTAAAACATCAAGACGCAGTTCCGTTGCCAAATCGTGCAAATCTTTGAGCAAAGACGTTTCGAGACATCGGGCGATGAGCAAAACCGCATCAGCGTACAGAGCGGCTTCATAAACCTGATATTCTGTAACGATAAAATCTTTTTGCAAAACAGGCAGCCGACTGCTGCTGCGTGCGGCGATAAGAGAGTCCATTGAACCGTAAAAATAATACGGTTCCGTCAAAACGGAAAGGCATACAGCCCCGCCGGTTTCATACTGCTTTGCCGCTTTGCCCGCATCGAGACCGGCAGCAAACAAACCCCGCGCAGGACTGCCGCGCTTAATTTCGGCAATCACGGCAGGCAAAGAAACAGAGGCATCGGATTGCTGCAAAGCCGCACGAAAACCTCTGAAATCGTTTCTGTTACGATATTGTGCCTGTAATTCGCTTAAAGGAACCGTTTTGGCACGAACATCCTGCAAACGGGATTCGACTATTTGTTTCAGTATATCGGGCATTTTAATTGTCCCCGTTCCTCTACTTCGTTTTCCATTCCAGCACGCCGCCGGAAGAGCCGTCTTGCAGCCGGACATCAAGCCGCAGCGCACGGGTTTCAACGGCATCGAATTCAACCGCATTGTATTTGTCCTTCTCAATGCCGAATGTCCCCGGCGTTTTAACGGTAACGGGCTTCCAATCGCCGCCGTCCTTGTACGAAAGCGTCCACGATTGCGGTATCTTGCACTCGCCCCTGCCGGTATCGTCAAACCAATACACGGCACTTTGACTGACTTTCCGTGCTTTACCGAAATCAAGTTCGAGCCACTCCGCCGTGCCTTTGTGGTCCCAAAAAGTCAATCGGGGAATCGAATGGTCGATAGAATTCTTCGGCTCAATGCCGTCAATCACCGCCGCGGCTGAATCATTCGGAAAACAGAACGATGCCGAAATTTCAGGTTCCGATTCGAGTTCAGAAACATCACGCAGCAGACAATTTTTCGGCTTGTTGCGCGGGTCTCTCGGATAATACGGACTCTTATCGTCCGGCAGCGGTTGGTAAAGACGCGGTTCGCCGGACTCCGTTTTCCAAACCGGCAAATCAGGGTCGAGATTTTTCGGCAATCCCTCCTGACGCAGCCAAACCATCATCTTGCCCAATTTGTTGCGGGAATCCCAAGCAAAATATGGAATCGCCGTCAACGTCTTTCCTGTATTCGTTTTCACGCGAATCGTTACCGGTTGAGATAGTTTCAATTCTTCCGCCAACCCGCCGCCGGAGGATGCCGTTAAATCCTCGTGCCAGTGCATATCCTTTTTCAACGCGGTGCGGTCATTGAGGTCAGGATTGTCCGCTTCCTCAAAACAATAAACAAGAGGTCCCCGCTGAATGGCAACCCGTCCCTGGTCGGCAACCACCCGCGGATTGGCGGCAATGCGGCGGTAAGTGAACGGAATATGATAGGTAAATTCAAAGTCCGGTTCCGTCCGAATAGTTGTTACAACGTATCCCTTCTCGATTTTGTACGGAAATTTTTTAAGTTGGTCAGCCTTTCTCTTGCTATATGAATCTTCGTTTCCTCTTTCTCCTTCGTACAACTCAATCGCCGGCTCTTCGGCGGGATAATGACACCAATCGGGAACACGTAATTTTATGGTTATCGGCTTTTTGTCGTTTGGGTTATGCCGCTTGACCGTGCCGGAAAATTTCATTTGCCCGCTCCAAGGATAACCGCCGACAGTTTTAATCGAAATATCGGCTCCCGATGTCTTAATCACGGCATTACCCTGAATGAATTGATTCACCACGATACCGTCATCATCAACGGCATACTGATAGCCCGGCAGCGAAGGAATAAAGCGGACAACATTGGTCGGACAGCAAGCGGTCGAAAAGAACGGCTGCCGCCGCTGCTTCGTATTTTTTACAACATCGTGCCTGTTCGTTTGCTCCGCATCGGCTTCAAGCGGATTGACGTAGAAAAAACTCTTGCCGTCTAAACCGATACCCGCTAACACGCCGTTATACATAGCCCGCTCAACCACATCGGCATATTTTGCATCGCCGGTCAGCAGGTTCATCCGATGCGCCCAGAACACCAGCCCGACAGCGGCGCAGGTTTCGCAATACGCTGTCTTGTTGGGAAGTTCATAATCTTTCCCGAAAGATTCGCCGGCGTGGCTCGCTCCGACACCGCCGGTAATGTACATTTTCCGGTTGACCACGCTGCCCCAAAGAGAGTCCATTGCGTTGAGATAACCTTTATCACCGGTGTAAGCAGCAATGTCGGCAACACCAGCGTAAAGATACATTGCCCGAACGGCGTGTCCGACAATTTCCTTCTGTTCCCGCACCGGCAGATGGTCTTGGACATTAGCACCGGCAAGTTTATCCGTCCGCTTCGATTTGTCGCCGCGAATGTCGAGAAAATGTTCCGCCAGTTTCAGATATTTTTCCTTGCCTGTTTGTTGGTAGAGTTTCACGAGAGCAAGTTCAATTTCTTCGTGTCCCGGCACATCGAACTTGGCGGTTTTATTTGTAACGAAAATGTCAACGATATGGTCGGCGCACTTCTCGGCAACATTGAGCAGTGTGTCTTTACCGGTTGCCTGTTTGTATGCAACGGCACCCTCGATAAGATGACCGGCGCAATACAATTCGTGTTTATGCATTTCTGTCCAGCGTTTGTGCGGTTCGTTGAGCGTGTAGAAGGCATAAATGTAACCGTTGGGCTGTTGTGCGGCGGCAATACTGGCGATAACGGCATCGGCTCTTTTTTCTAGTTCGGGGTCGGGATGCTGGGCAAGCGAATAGGCAGTTCCTTCGAGGACTTTATAGACATCGGAGTCGTTGTAATAGATGCCCTCAAATTTGCCGTCCATTAACTTTGCTGCCTTGGCGAAGTTAGTGAATCGACCGGTTTTCTCGCACCAATCGTAATTATGCGGAATCGAAATTTCCCGATTGGTTTTCAATCGCGGCGACCAGAAATGGTCGTCAAAATGGACATCGGTGAACGGTACGGAGCGAAAGGTAAGATGCTTCGGTTCTGTCGGCGTTTCCGCCGAGGCAAAACCGGCGAGTAAAATGAGGGACAGCAAAAAAGAGGTTTTCGTTTTCATCACCGGCATTTCGCTGTCTTGCAACAGCGGCTAACATTGTACGTGCCGATTATTGTACACGTTCGGCGTTGCTGACGCAAGACGGCGGACACTCCGCCGGTTTTTTGTTATACTATAATCCCAATGAAACTTTACGCTTACATTCTTCCTGAAGTTCCGACACGCAACGGTTATCTCAAAATCGGCGAAACAAACGGCGAGGTCGAACAACGCGTCCATCAGCAATCGCACGAACTCAATCTCCAAACCGAAATCGTTTGGCAAGATGCCGTTATCACCGAACGCCGCTGCATCGACAAAATGATTCACCGCTTTTTGGTGAAACAAGGTTTTTCTATTCAGCAATTCGACATCACGGGTCAAGATACCGAATGGGTCAAATGCAGCGTTGCCGACATCGAAAAAGCATTTGCCGCTGTCAAAGAGCAACTCTATCAGGACGAAATTCAGCGGCAGGCAGTCTGCGATAAGTTCTTTCTCGAAATCCGAAACTGGTACTACTGGGCAGCACAAAATAACATTCATACCGCCAGCGACCCCGAATCCGTGTTGCGGATTATCGTTCGGCTAATGCTCTGTTTCTTCTTGCAAGACAAAGGATTGATGCCCAAAGAACTTTTTGATGAACATTTTCTTCGGGACAACCTCAAAGAAAACGAAGAGTACCGCTACTACAATGCCGTTTTGCGCAATCTGTTTTTTCACTGTCTTAACACACCGCTCCAAGACCGCGGCGAACCCGAAAACAAAAAACTTATCAGGAATATCCGTAACGTTAAAGAGCAGTTTCAAAAAATACCGTTTCTCAACGGCGGTCTGTTTTACGAACATACCGGCGATGATATACCGTTAAGCAACGATTATTTCTTTTCGGAACTGCAAACGCGGCACATTGACGAACTCGGCGGCGATTATAAAGTAGCAGGCATCATTCGGATTTTATCGCAGTATCAGTATAAACTTTCAGCAGACGATTTGTTTGATTTGGAATACGCACAAACGGTTGACCCCGAATTCATCGGTAAAGTGTTTGAAAGTTTACTTGCCTGTGTTGAAGCGGATAATAAAAATACCCGCCGCAAAGTAACGGGCAGTTATTACACGCCGCGGGAAGTCGTCGATTATATGGTCAACGAATCGCTTGATGCGGCGTTGAGCAGCAACGGTGATATACTTTCGCTGAAAATCTTTGACCCTGCTTGCGGCAGCGGGGCGTTTCCGTGCGGAGTGATGAACAACATAATGAATCGTCTCGACCCGAACAAAGAATGGACGCAAACGGAACGCTACCGCAAAAAATTAAAAATCCTGCAACAGGTGATTTATGGAGTTGATATTCAACCGATGGCGGTGCAGATTACTGCCCTTCGACTGTTTTTATCGCTTATTCAGGAGATTGTCCCCGACAAGAAGAAAGATAATTACGGTATCGAACCGCTGCCGAATCTGGAGACGAAATTTGTGTGTGCGGACACGCTTATCGGTTTGCAGCGGGAGACGACCGGACAGCGGCGTTTGACATTGCCGCGACACATCAAGGACACGATGGATATGCTGCGCAAGACCCGCAATCAGCATTTGATTGCAAGCAATTT
>JAITQJ010000149.1 GCA_031288955.1 Planctomycetaceae bacterium
GGACACGAAAATGTATCAAAAACAATTTCGTGCCTTTTGTGTTTTTCGTGGTCAAAATAATGAATAATGGGTATTGCTTAATTTCGTATAGATATTTGCTTATTTAGTTTAAGGCAGAGCAATTTTACGGACAGGTTAATCATTTCTTCGCTTTTGGAATAACACTTCGTTCTCCGGTGAAATCTTGCTAAATAGTGCCGGATACGAGCATTGTACCCCTCCGCCGTATAAGTTTTCCGCTTCGTCTGCAAATGCTTCTCCGGCGAAACAAAATCTTCATAAGCCGACCAATAATCCGAAGCAACTTTGTCTATCTGAATCCCTTGTATCTTGTCCCATAACTTTCGTCCCGATATTGCGATGATGGTACTGTGATTGTACAATGGCTTTGCAGGCGGTTTTAGACCCGGCATACCAAATACAATGACTATCAATCGGCGGCGTTTTTTACAGGCAACTTTGGCTTCCTCTTTGACAGCACCGGCAGTGTTCGGTGCCGCAAAAAACAAAAAATACCGCCTTGCCATCGTCGGCAGCGGCTGGTGGGGACGCAATATCCTCAATGCCGCCCTCGCTTCACAAACCGTAGAACCCGCCGCCGTTGTCGACGTTGACCAACAGCAGCGCGATGCCGCCGTCAAAATCTGCAAAGAAAAAACCGGTATCGATGTGAAAACTTTCGGCGATTATCGGGAAATGCTCGAACAAATCAAACCGGAAATCGTTATCAATGCCGCTCCCGACCATTGGCACGCTTTGATAACGATTGCCGCCTGTCAAAGCGGCGCACACGTGTATGTCGAAAAACCAATATGCCATACGATTAACGAAGGTATTGCAATGGTGAAGGCGGCACGGGAAACAAAACGCAAAGTACAGGTTGGTACACACCGCCGCGTGTCGCCGCACTGCCTTTCGGCAATGGAATTTCTGCGGAGCGGGAAGTTGGGGAAAATCGGTCACGTCCGGTCATTCGTGCATTACCAAGGCGGCGGAGGCGGACAGCCGGCGGCAGACTCGCCCGTTCCCGACGGACTCGATTGGGATATGTATTGCGGACCGGCACAACTCACGGCGTACAACCGGCAAATTCATCCGCTGGGGTTTCGGCAGTTTCTCAATTTTGCGAATGGTTACACGGCGGATTGGGGAACTCATTGGTTTGACCTGATTCTCCTCTGGTCGCAGGAAGAACAATATCCGAAGTCAGCGGCTTCCACCGGCGGACGCTTTCTCTACCGGGATAACACAACGGCTCCTGATACGCAAAGTGTTATTTATCAGTTCGACAAGTTTGATGTGCATTGGGAAACGCGGCGTTGGGGCGGTAATGCGGCGGAGCGGCATCAATTCGGCTGCTATTTTTACGGCACGAAGGGAACGCTGCATCTCGGCTGGCAGGACGGCTGGACATTTTACCGAAGCGCAGATACGAATGGACAGGCTGCGGAACATCAGAATGCGCAGGTGGACGAGCCGGGCGGGCAAAACATTGCGGCACATTGGCTGGATTTTATTGATGCGATAGAAAAAGACCGCTTGCCGGTCAGCGACATTGAGACGGGACATCGGGCAACGACGATGGCGTTGTTAGGAATGTTATCGCTGAAACTCGGCAGAGGCGTAGTTTGGGACGGCGTGCAGCAAACGATACCGAACGACCCGCAGGCGTGCCGATTATTGCAGCGGGACTACCGCAATCCGTGGCGTTATCCGGTATAATCCGATATAGTGGACTTATTCCATAACATATACTATCCTCGGCACAAGAGCGGGGGGTGTTAGCCCCTCGCTCTTGCGGACAAGACTCATTTGTGCTATACCCAACAGGGAATTGGCAGTATGGGTTATGAAACAAGTCTATTGAAAACGCCGCCGGTCAGTTGTTGTTCTTGATCAGTTGTTGTTCTTGAATAGCGGCAACTCTTTGTGATATAATGAACGTACTAACACTTGCGAAAACGACTATGTTACGTATCCTTCCCGTTGTCATTATCCTGTTCTGCACCGCTGTTCTTGCCGAAGACATTGATGCACTCAAAAAAATTATCGAAGACCGCGCCTCCGCCGCACTGCCGGACTCGCTCGGAAAACAAGCCCCAAACGAGAAACTCGTTAGCGATGCCGCAGCCGTTGTCGAAACTGCCGGAAAAATTATTGCCGACGGTTCCGCCTCCGAAAAAGATAAACGCTGGGCTTTGCAGAGACAAGCCGTCTCGCTCATCATCTTGGCTTATGCCGACATTACACGTTATTACACGCCGCTCATCAGAGTTGAAGAAGAATTAACCAAACAAGGTTTGAAAAAACTCGCCGCTCTTGTCGAAAAACATATCCTGCTCATCGGCAGTGTGATTGCCGTTCAGACGAAAACAGCTGAAGACGGAAGCGACAAAGGTATTCAACTTGATGCACTCGTCAGCCGGATGATGTTGTTCGCTCAAGCCAATCCCGGTCCCGAAGCCGAACGTGTTCTCGACCTCTTTTTGACGCAAATCCGAACGCTGCCGCCGACACCCCGCGACAAAAGATTGGCAAACGTTGCCCCCGTTTTTCAAAGGCATTATCAGGAAATCAATCACCACGCCAAAGCCGCCGCACTGCAAAGCGACATTGACCGCAGTACCTTGCCCGGAAAACCAATGGCTCTCATCGGCGTTGATATAGACGGCAACGACTTCGACATCAATACGATTAAAGATAAAGCCGTGATTGTACAGTTCTGGGGAACGTGGTGTCCGCACTGCAAAGAGGAGATGAACGAATTGGTGCGTTTGTACGACAAGTATCACAGCAAGGGCTTGGAAATCATCGGTGTCAATACGGCGGTGAAGGGCGACGAAAAAGCCGAGACGGTCAAGAAGTTTCTACAAATGCACTCCTTCGGAGGCAAAAAGGTTCCTTATACGATACTGCACGAGGGCTTGGCGGAAAGAAAATATCAGTTGTCGATGACGAAGCAGTACGGGATTGACGAGTTGCCGGTGTTGGTGTTGATTGGGCGCAACGGCAAAGTATTGAAACTGCATCCGCTGCCGAGTACGCTGGACTCTCTGGTAGAGGAAGCCGTATCGGTTGCCAATGCCGTCGAATTCACGCCGGAAGAGAAAGCCAAAATAGAAGAAGCGAAGAAACTCCGAGACGAAGAAGAAAAAAGAAAAATAGAGGAAGAATTAAAAAGGTAATAATTTCAGAGCCGCCGTCGTAAGATAGCGGTTTTTATTTCCGTCATCCGAAATCTGCGGCGGACTTGACGGCAGGAGAGTTTTCAAGGAACGCAATTTACGGTAGAATGGCAGAACAATAGATATGTTAACCAAAATTACTATTGAAAACTTTAAGGGCTTGCCGAAGTGCGAAATTGAATTAGGGCAAACCGTTGTTTTTGTCGGACCAAACAACTCCGGCAAGACCACGGCATTGCAGGCATTGTCGCTTTGGGAAACAGGGGTGCGTTTTTGGCTGTCTAAACGTTCAGAAAAATCCTTACCAGGAAAACGTCCCGGCATTACGATTGGACGAAGAGACCTCATTGCCGTTCCGGTTGCAAATACCCGGTTTCTTTGGCAAAATCAAAGTGTCCGTATCGGAACGACCAATAAAGAAACAAAACAAAAAACAGAAAATGTTCATATCACGATAACCGTTGAAGGTCGTTTTGATAATCAGCCGTGGTCGTGCGGACTGGAATTCGACTATGCTAATGCCGATAGTTTCTATTGCCGTCCGACCAAGGACGAATCAAACATTCTCCGCAAGGCAACGGAAGAACAAATCAGGCAATTACGTGAATTGCGGGTTGGTTTTTTGCCGCCGATGTCTGGACTCGCTTCGCCGGAAATAAAACTCGAACTCGGCAGTATTGATGTTAAAATCGGCGAAGGAAGAACCGCTGAAGTTTTGCGTAACCTTTGTTATTCCCTGTGCATAGATAAGGACAAAAAATTCTGGGAATCGCTTTGTAAGCGGTTAAAGAAACTTTTCGGCATTACATTACAGGAGCCGTCTTACGATATTGCACGCGGTGAAATTTCACTCTATTATACCGAACAAAGGGGGGGACACAAGACCGAACCGCTTGAAATTTCCTCTATAGGTCGGGGAAGCCAACAGGTCTTATTGATACTAACTTTTTTCTACCTTCATCCTGGTGCCGTTATCTTATTGGACGAACCAGATGCCCACTTGGAAATTTTAAGGCAGAGGGAAATTTTTGAAACAATTAAAGAAACGGCACGGGAACAGCACGGGCAAGTCATTGCCGCCACCCACTCTGAGGTTGTTTTGAATGAATCGGCAGCACACGATATTGTCGTTGCTTTTTTGGGAAAACCGCATAAACTTAACGATAAATCGCAACTGATTAAATCGCTTTCAAGCATCGGCTGGGAGGATTATTATAAAGCCGAACAAAAGGGATGGGTTTTGTATCTGGAAGGTTCAACCGATTTCGACAATCTGTTTGCCTTTGCCAAATTACTTCACCACCCTGCACAAAAGTATCTGGAAAATGTTTTTTCACATTACATCGGCGATAATACAATCAGTAAAGCGGAAAATCATTTTTACGGATTACGGGAAGCAAAAACAGATTTGCTGGGTTTTGTCTTGCTGGACAGGATACCGGATACAAAAATTAAGTCCGATGCCGCGTTGGTTGAACATTCATTAAAACGCAGAGAATTGGAAAATTATTTTTGTTCATTAGAGGTTCTTGTACGTTGGGCAAAAGGAACGAATCCAGACGAAGGGCTTTTTCTGCGTGCCGATATTGCCGAACAAGCAATGTGTGAAAGTATTGCCGACATTGAAAGGGGTTTGCAACTTGTGAGACCGGACATTGACGATATATGGTCAAAGGACGTGAAATCAAGCGATGAAGTATTAACGCCGATATTGATTCAATATGCCAAACGAATGAAGCAAACAGCATTGCCGAAATCCCGTTTTCACGAACTGATACTATTTTTGAAACCGGAAGAAGCCGACAAAGAAATTATTCAAATTTTAGATGACATTCATCAAATTGCGTCCCGTGTTCAAACGACCTACTAACAATTCTGCCCCCCATAAAACGATGCAGATGGAACAACTGGTCGCTTTGTGCAAGCGTCGCGGATTTTTATTTCAGTCGTCCGAAATTTGCGGAGGGCTTGACGGCAGAGGGGAAATGTATTACAATGGCACTTGTCTTTTATAAAGACCGCTGGACAATCATAACCTGTTGCGAAGAAAAGAAGGTAGAAAACTTTGGTTATGAAGCAAGTCTAATAAAGTCAAATACCGCTTGGCATAT
>JAITQJ010000238.1 GCA_031288955.1 Planctomycetaceae bacterium
ACAGGATACGGTTCGTGAACGGATTGAACGGATTTATCTGCGGCGCAGCGATACTGCCGGTTTGATTGCGTTTTACCGCAGCCGGCTTGAAAAGAATCCGAACGAAACGGCAAACGTCCGGCATCTTGCGGCACTGCTTGACAACGATGAAGCGGAAAAATTGTTACGAAAATCGGTTGAAAAATCGCCGAATAATGCGGCTCTGCGTTCGGCTTTAATTGATGTGTTATTGTCAAAGAAAGACTTTGCCGAAGCCGTTAAACAATGTCAGGCGATTGATGAAAACGACCGGGGCAATGCCGATAACCTGACACGCTGGGGCTTAATCATTCTGCAAAATACGGCATTGGACGAGACGCAGCGGAAACAGGAAGCCGTCAAGGTTTGGCAGCGGATTAGCGATGATGTGCCGGACGACCCCGTGTGTGCGGCGGCGGTTGCCGATTTGTGTTTTCGCAATGCTTTGGAAGCCGATGCTGAACAATTTTACCGGAAAGCGTTTGAATTGAAGCCGGACGATTTTTCATATCGGGAGCATCTGGCAAAGTTTTATTATGCTGCCAAACGCAAAGCCGATGTGCTGGCAGTGTTAATGCCGGAGGCGGACTCGGAAACCGATGATAAAACGAATATACTCCAAACCGGTTTGTTGCTGTTACAATTCGGTTATACAGCGGAGTGCTGCCGGTATCTCGGCGATAAAGCCGGCAATATGACGGAATCGGACGATTGGGAATTACAGCGGCTTTATATCGAGGCGTTTGTACGCCGCGGCAAACCGGAGGACATTGATAAAGCGTTTAAGTTGTTATCGGCAATCGAACGGACGATAGAAGGTGATAAAAAGTTTGCGGAGTTTCTGAAACAAGAAATCGAATTGCTCCGTCCGCTGCAAAAATCGTCTCATTTTTTGAAGGCATTGAGCGAGGCGGAGTCATCTGCTTCCTCTTCATACCGCTACTACTGGAAATTAGCGGCGTATCGGCAAGCCGAAGTTAAATTGTCCGCCGCTGTTGCAGCGGTTGAAAAGGCGTTAAAAGAGTCGGGACAAAAGCCGCCGGAGGAACTGCGGGCTTTTGCCGCTGAACTTTATGAACAAAGCGGCACTACGGTAAAAGCGTTAACACTTTATCGTCAACTGGCAGCAGAAAATTCGCCGCTGCGAAACGAATATCTGAAACATTCGGCTGCGCTGCAAATGCAGAACGGCGAATTGGAACAGGCGTTGGAAACAAGCCGGACGCTGCTTGGAAGCGGCGGTGCGGCAAATGTCCGGTATTATGCCGAATTGCTGTTGAGTCTTAACCGGCAGAACGATGCCGTCAGCATTTTGCGGCAAGGTTTACGCAAAGAACCGGGCAACAGCGAATTGTTACAGATATTAGCCCGGACGCTTTTCGCAATGAATCTGAAAGATGAAGCGTTTGAAATGTCGTATCGGCAATTCGAGACGGCTAAAGATTTTGCCGGAAAAATTGCGGTACTCGATACTTTATGCAGCACGTACAGCAACTCCGATAAAATCGGCGATTTGCTTGACCGTCTCCGGCAGTCGAAGCAGAGCCGGGAAACGCTGTTTTGTACCGCCAGAGTATTAGCGGACACCGGCGATAACGATTCGGCAAGACCGATACTTGAGAAACTTCTTGACGGCAATCAAAACGATAATTCTGTTACAATCATCGCCGTTCTGAAAGAACTCGTCAAAATTGCCGAACGGCAATACGACATTGACTCGGCTGTCCGGTATCAGGAGTTGCTGTGCAGCAATGACCGCAGTGCTGCCGAACAGGAGCATTTGTTTCAGTTGTATGAAAATGCCGGCGACACGGAAAAATCCGGCAAATTGTTTCTCGAATTGGTATTACGGCAGAGCGGTTTAACGGAAAAATTAGAGGCGATTGACACGATGATACGCCGGAAAGAATACAAAACGGTTTTGAAGGTTCTCGATTTTTTTGATATACACGAGCCGGAAAATTGGCAGTTGCCGTTTCGCCGTCTTGTCATTTTGGCAATGCAAAACGCACCGCTCGAAGGCGCAGTGCAGGATTTCAGAAATCAGGAATTAGAAACGCCTGCGGCACACGCCGTTGACACTGCGGCAGAACGCTCCGCAGCAGTACCGGCAGCATTTGAATTTGCGGCAACAGCACCGGCGGCGTTTGTTGACACGCTGGCATTAGAACGCCGTCTTTACGAAAACATTCTGCGAAAACAGCAGCCGGAAACGCTGCTGGCGGAAGTAAAAACGTTTGAAGAAGCCCGAAATGCCGTCTCGGCACTGCTCTTAAACGAAGCGGTGCGCAAAGATTTCGGCGGCGGAAATACACCGCCGGCAGTTTGGAAGCATTTTCGCAGCACGGTAGAGTCCGTTCAGAATTCGCTTCCGATTGATTCAAGCCGAACGGACGTTCTTCTCGAACGGTTGACCTGGGAGACGATACTTTTTGATTTGCACGAAAGCGAACCGATACGCAAAAATGCTTCAACATACCGGCAGCAAATCAATGCCGATGCGGCGCAGCAGAATATCCGCCGGATTGTCCGCAAGTTAGGTTTGTCCGGTGTACCGCATTGGGATGCGCCGCTTTTTCAAATCCTGATGACGGAATCGGTCAACGAGCAGATTTGTGCCGTATTCAAAAACGAAACAGACGACAAAGTTCTTGAAGAAAAATTGTTACAAAAATTAAACGATTATTGTAATGAAAATCAGTTGCCGAAGATGCTCCCCGAAGAAAATGTACAACTCGTCAAGTTAGCGGCATACATTGTTAAGACCGCCCGGACACAGAAAAAAGCGGCGGATTTGGACGAGTCATTGACACAAAAGCAGCGGCTCGAATTGTTAACCGCAATCTGGACAAAATATGCACGGAGCAATCAGCAGCGGGACATTGCCGTCTTTGAAAACGGGACGGCACAGTATTATCCGCAATTCGTTTGGCTCTTGAAGCAAAACGGCATCAATGATAACAGCGTTGCCGAAGTGCTGGATGCGGCGGCAAAACGCAATCCGGTCTGGTACGTTCTGAAATCGGATATGCTGTCGTATCCGCTGAATATCAACTCGCTGCTTTTTATTCAACTGGCGCACTGCGGTGCGCTTGAACAGGAGTTAAACCGCCTTAAACCGCTGATACTGCAAGCGTGCCGTTACTGTAACGAAAATCAGCCGCAATCGGCACAGCGGCTTCGCGACGCTCTCTTCCAGGTTCTCGATTCGCTGCTTTATGCTCCCCGTCTGCGGCGTTATGACATTTTTGCGCCGCACGAACGGGAACTCACCGGCAAAATGCCCGCTGAAATCCGCCGTATCCTGCAACTGCCGAAAAATTCGCCCGAAGGATTATTTGCCCGGCAACTGTTCGGCTGGGAACCGTATCCAGCCGGTTCGCAGCGGGTTTTCAAAGCCGAACAAGTCAAACGTGTTGCCGGATTGGATTACGCATTGAATCAGTTGCTTGACTTTGCGGTAACAATCACCGGCGATTTGCCGCTGGAAAAATCAGCCGCTAATGCCGCAATGTCCGAACCGATGAAGCCGCTGTCAGTATATCAGGCGGAATTGACCGGAGCGAAACCGATTAACCGGAACATTATCGCTCCGCTCATCGGCAGCATTACTTTTGCAGACGATTATTCGCCGCTTGACGATTTATTCTTCCGCATCGCTTTGCTTTACCGGGCGTTAGATACAAAGACACGGTACATTATTACGCAAACAAGCGGCGGTACGAGTTTGCTGAAACACGATTACACGCAGCAATACCGGCTGCGTATTGAACGGTTGAAATACAGCACTATTCCGGCGGAGCGGCAGTTATCGTTACAATTAAGCGGTAAACTCGATGCGCTGCTCCGCGATGACCCCGGCATCAAAATTGACCGTCCGCTTGAAAAATCCGTTGATGTCTTTGCGGTATTAGAGCATAACCTGATGCTTGCGGCGGCGAAACAGAAATTGTCCGCTCCTGAAACACTGGCGGCGGCTTTATGCAAAACGAAATTGAATAAATACAGCGAAGCACTGACGCTGCTCGATTCGATGGACTTAAAGACAGCACAGGACACAAAAACACGTGAATGGATTGCTGCCGGTATTGTCGAACGTATCGGCAGAAAGGCTTCGGAGAAGGAAATCGACCGGGGAATATATGCCGTCAAACGGCTGCTGAATTACCGTTTGACTGACCGGGAACTGTTTGACGCTGTGCCGCTGATGCAATACTTCGGAATGAAAGACGAGGCACAGAAAACACTGGAATTGCTCATTGAAACGACGGATAATCGAAAACTGCAATCAGATATTTTGTATAAAATTGACTCGCTGGGCAGCAATCAAAAGGTGAACGCTTCTAAAATTGCGCTGCGGATTTTAGAGAATCCGGCATTTCTGCATAACCCCGGTCATTTGACGGCGGAGTTGTATCTGCTCGAAAAAGCCGTCAATGTTTTAGATGCCGCTCATAAAACACCGGAGTTGATACAAATGCTTGAAATGCGTTTTCGCAGCAATAAACACAAAGCGGACGGAAAAATTATCAGTGCCAAATTTTATCTGGCACTGAATCAGTCCGATGATGCGAAGCGTCTCGCCGTTGAATTGTCGCTCGACCCGCCGGCAGATTTGGAACGCCGCCAATTAGTTACATCGCTGCTGCTGTTTTTCGGTTTGCAGAAAGAACTCGACGCAATGAATAAACTTTTGACACAGCGGGCGTTATAATGGACGGGCAGACGCATTTTTTGAATAATAAGGTTGACAACAGACGCTGACAAACAGCGAATATCCCTGACGATGCAACGGACTGTTTTTTTTATCATCGGTTTTTTGATTTTCATACCGCAAACGCTGGCGGTTAAATATGTTCTCAAAGACGGGCGGATTCTCGAAGGCAGCCACGCTCTGTTGTCCCGCGTTGATGAAAAAGCCGATACGCCGGAAGATACTGTCCGTCTTATTGCTGCCATTGATGACGGATTGCGGCTAACATATCTGTCCAAAGCCCGAATTGCCGACATTAGAGAAGAACAGTCGATTCCGCCGGAAAAATTCAAAACCGGCATTATGCAGAACTTTGACGGCGCAAGATACCGCATCATCGGAACGTTTCAGAATAACGTGCCGTTTGACCGCTACGGACGGCGGCTGTTAGAAATCCGGCACATCGGCGGTATCGAGTATGCCGAACAAGGTATTACTGAACTGACACCGTATTACCTTAAAATAACCGGTCTGCGGGGCGATAACAAGCAGCGCATTTGGGATATGCGAATCGCAACCGACAGCGTTCCTCGCGAACAAATTACACCAATACTTTTGAATCTCGTTAATCCGAAAAACATCGAAGACCGGATGAAACTCGTTCGGTTTTATTACGGCGGAAACCGGTTCAGCGATGCTCAAGATGAACTTCAATCGATACTCAACGATTGGAAGAACGATGAAGGAATTCAAGACCGCGTTAAAACAGTATCGTTTCAAATCCGGCAGCAAAAATATCAAACGGTGATTGACGAACTCGAACACCGCTGGAATGCCGGTCAATACCAATTCGTCAAAAAGTATCTTGCCGATTTAGAACAGGATGCCGATTTACCCGACCGGCTTCTCGAACCGGTCAAACGTATGCTTCAGCGTTACGATACTTTTGACCGCAAGCATCAAACGATTATCGCCGGTTTGAAAACGCTCGAAGGACAGTTAGCGAAAAGCGATAAAGACCCGTTGATACCGGAAATCATTGGCGAAATCGATGAAGGACTCAACGGATACACACTCAAGCGGCTGGCAGCGTATGAATTGTATGCTGATGATGCGCAACTTTCGGCAAGCGAAAAACTGGCGTTCGCCATCACCGGCTGGTATGCCGGTGCCGATGCAGATAACAGCCGGCTCGCCGTTGCCGTGATGCTCCGCAAAACGCAGGACTTGGTGCGGCAATATCTGTTCAGCGGTTCCGACGAATTGGGACGCAAGGCAATACTTGCCAAACTCAAAAAAATGGAAACCGCCCGACCGGATTTGATTGCCGGTGTGCTGCGGGAGTTGAACACGTCTCCTGAAAGTGCCGTTCCCGAAGGTATTGATGCTGACGGACACGGTCAATACGCATTGCCGAATCCGCTTATTGACCAATTTGCCGTGAGAGAACATCTCCCTGATGAAATAACGTATGAGATTCAGTTGCCGCCGGAATACAATCCGAATATACGTTATCCGATGATTGTTTCGCTCCACGGTCTCAAACAAACGCCGGTAATGCAGATTGATTTCTGGAGAACACAGGCTTCACGCAACGGCTACATTATTCTTGCGCCGCATTGGAATCCGAAGGAACATCAAACGCCGTATTATGATTATTCTGCATTTTCGCATACGGCTGTTTTAGGCGGCGTTAAAGATGCGTTCAGACGTTTCAGCGTTGATACGGATAAAGTATTCATCACCGGACACGGTACCGGCGGTACGGCGGCTTGGGACATTGCACTGGGACATCCCGACCTTTGGGCAGGCGCAATGCCTTTCAATGCCGTTGCGGGGCAGAACATTGAAGTTTATCGTGCGGCAGCGCAGTATGTACCGCTGTATTTGGTTTTCGGTGAATTGGACGGCATCGGAGCAAACCGGAAATGGGATTTGAACGCATCTATATTGAATAGATACCTGCAAAAACAGGCTTCGCCGCCTGATGTAACGCTTATTCGTTACACGGGCAGGGGCGAGGACGGTTTTTCAGAAGAAGTGCTTCATCTATTTGATTGGATGCAGCGGCGGCAGCGGACTGTTACACCGATGGAGTTTGAAGTTGATACTGTTCGGGCTTGGGATTCCTTCTTCTGGGGCGTTGAAATGTCGCAACTCAAAGAGTTGCCGGACAATGTGTATGAACCGTTTGAATTTCCGGCGAAACCGGTAACGGCTTGGAACAAACGTGTTCGGATTAGTTGCAAATTACAAAAGGCGGCGAATTCGGTGTACATTGACATTAAGCCGAAGGTTCCGCGGGTACAGGTTTATTTAACGCCGGAAATGATTGACTTTAAGTCGAAGGGCAAGGTTGAATTGAACGGCAAACGCATCAGTCCGGCAAACGGCATTATCGAACCGGTTATTTCGGTGATGCTGGAAGATGTCCGTACCCGCTGCGACCGGCTTCATCCGTTCTGGGCAGTGCTGGAATAAGGGAATAGAGGCTAACTCTTGGGGCTGGTATAGATAATTTTCTATAAAATGTATCGTTACCGCTCCTTGAATGCCTGTATCAACATCGGTACAACTTCCTTCACATCGCCGACGATGCCGTAATGCGCTATCGAAAATATCGGCGCATCTTTGTCTGTGTTCACGGCAATAATCTTCGCCGATTCCTGCATTCCCGCCCGATGCTGAATCGCTCCGCTAATACCGCAGGCAATATACAATGCCGGTCGCACTGCCGTTCCAGTCTGTCCAATCTGATGTTCGCTGCCGATGTAGCCGCTGTCAATCGCCGCCCTGCTCGCTCCCACTGCCCCGCCGAGCGTTTCGGCAAGCGTAAACAGTAAAGCGAAGTTTTCTTTACTGCCGACTCCCGCACCGCCGGCAACAACGGCTTTCGCTCCTTTTAAGTTCAACTGACGCTTCTCTATTTCACGGCGAAGTACCTCCACGGAAAACAGTTTTGCGTCTGCAAACGCAATGGACTCCTTGAGCAGTTCGCCGCTGTTTTGCGGATACTCTTTGAGCGGCATCACTCCTTCACGGACGGTTGCCATCTGCGGACGCTGGTCATAATTGACAATCGTTGCAACAATGTTGCCGCCGAATGCCGGTCGGATTTGCAGCAGCAGATTCGGATGAACCGTCCCGTCCTTTTCACTCACATCTTCGATTTGCAAATCCGTACAATCCGCCGTCAGACCAGTACGCAATTCCGAAGCAACGCGGGGAGCCAAATCGCGTCCCAGCGGTGTTGCTCCGAAAAGAAATATCTGCGGCTGATACTTTTTCACCAATTCGATGAGCGCAAACGCATAAGGCTGCGTCCGGTACTGTTCCAATGCTTTATCTTCGAGAAGAACGGTGTAATCTGCACCGTGCCTAAACAGTTTTTGCGCTAAAGAATCGGCAGATACCGTTTTATCTTTAAGCAGAACCGCCCCAACTTTTACGCCGGTTTTAGCGGCTAATTGCTTTGCTTTACCGCAGAGTTCCAGCGATACATCGTGAATGATGCCGTCCTGCACTTCCGCAAAAGCCCAAACGCCGTTTTGATAATTATGTAACATTATTCGTTTCGTTAACTGTTAGATGTGTAATATCGCTGTCTTCTTCCTCTTCGCTGTGAAACAGTGCTTGCAGCAAGTCAAGCGTCCGCTGCGTTGCACCGAGTTGTCTTTGTACCAGTTCTTCGGCATTCGTTCCGAGTTCCGCAGCGTATTCCGGTTTTTCGAGGCATCGGCGGACGAATTGCTCTAACTCGTATTGGTCGTGAACGATAACCGCTGCCTTGCTTTGTAACATTAAATCGGAAATGTCCCGAAAGTTTGCCGTGTTCGGACCGAACGAAACCGCCGCTCCGTATGCTGCCGGTTCTATCATATTTTGCCCGCCGCGTTTTCCGAAACTGCCGCCGACGAACGCTATCGCTGCCGTTCCCCACCAAGCCCCTAATTCGCCGACGGTATCGACAAGCAGTATCCGGCTTGCTGCCGACGGCAATGTTGAACGCCGCTGCCATTGTACGCCCTTGCCGTTAAGCATCGCCGCCGTCTCCTCAAACCGTTCACGATGACGGGGAACGAGTACCAGACGAAGTTGCGGAAACGTATCTTTTAGATTTTCGTAACATTGCAGCGCATACAATTCTTCCGGTGCCTGTGTCGAGCCGGCAATGAAGACGATGTCGGTATCCGCAAAACCGGCTAGCCGCCGCAAATGCTGTGTTTCGGCATTGTTCCGGTCTGCCGCTGCTCCGTCAAACTTCATTGAACCGGTAACGCGAATAGCATTGCTGGAAGTTCCTAACTGCCGAAACCAACCGGCATAAATATCGCTCTGCACTGCCGCAAGGTCGAGTTGCTGAAACATTTGCCGAAGCAGCGGGCGAATCCAATAATAGTGAAGGTGTCCTTTTTCGCTGAAACGTCCATTGACGACGGCAATTTTCGTCCCGAAATTTTTACACGCTCCGATGAGATTGGGCCATAATTCCTGTTCGGCGAGAATCAGCACATCGGGACGCAGACGCTGAACGGCTTTTTGCACTGCCCAACTGAAATCGAGGGGACAGTAAAAGACGGTTAGATTTTCGCCGTAAAGTTTTCGGGCAGTTTCCATACCGGTTCGGGAAGTTGTTGAAACAACACAGCACCAATACGGTAATTCCTGTTGTATGCGTTTGATAAGCGGACGGAGCAGATTAACTTCACCGACGCTGACAGCGTGGAGCCAGATAACTTTGTTATCGGGCCACTCAATTTTGCTTTGGAATACCTTTTTTCGTTTGGGAACACGTCCGAACCATTTTTGCTTGAATCCTTCGCGGTATTTCCGGTGCGCAACAATTCGGTAGAGCAACAGGGGCGAAAAACAGAGCAACGCTGCACAATAGACCAGATTGAAAAACCAAAGCCGGAACATAACCGTTCACATTGTACCAAAGTCCACCGGTTTGGGAATATCTTTGAACAGCGGTCATTCACCGGTCGGCCACACGGCATCGGCAGAATACTGTTTCGGTGCGGCAGAAGGGGCGGGAGCGGTACTGCCGGCAGCGACAGACCGCATCACCGGTTTGAATTGTTTCGCAACCGACTCTGCCGGTTTAACCGGTGCCGCCTTCGGTATCGCCGGCACAGACTTTTCACTGAATACCATTTCCGGCGGCTGCGGGACAACTTTCGCCTGCGGCGGAACCGTTTCCGGCAAAGGCGTGTTGGCTTTCACTTTCGGCGGAACCGCTTCCGACGGCTGTAAAAACGGGTCGCCCGTCATCGGTATCGGCAAATTCACACGGGACTCCGTTTTGTTTGCTAACGGGACGGGGATTGTACCCGTTTCTTCGGCTTCCGTTTCTTTGTTCGTATCCGCAACCATCGACTCCCGAAAATCGGCAAAATAGACGATGTTCGCCGCCAAAGAGACAATAATCAACAACAACGCAAAAACTGAACCTGGACGCATTGGAAATGGATAATTGTTATTGTTAACGAACCGATTCAGTATAACGTTTCCTCCGCCGCTTGCGTTCTTTTTCCGGTGTTCTGTTCCGCTTTTTGCAAACCGGACGACGGGATGAACGGATTAGGTAAAATATCCGTCCGCCTCTTGCGGAGTGAAAAAATACCTGATAGAATAAGTTGCGGTTTTGGTCATACACCGTGCCGCTCTTTTCTGTAAAAAATTTGTCCGTTGTCCGCAATCAGCGGATGCTGCTCGACAGCATTTCGTTTGATGTCCGGCAGGGAGAATATACTGCCGTCATCGGACCGAACGGTGCCGGTAAATCAACACTCCTCAAATGTCTCGCTAATCTGCGTTCCGATTGGAAAGGCAGTGTTCTGTTCGCCTCCAAAGCACTGCAAAGTTATGCGCCGGCAGCGTTGGCAAGGCGGATAGCATTTGTACAGCAGTCGCTTTCCGTTGAGTTTGCCTTCACCGTTCGGCAACTCGTCGAAATGGGACGCTATCCGTATTTAAAAGCATTGTCGCCGCTCTCGGAAACGGACAAAGAAATTGCCGAAGACGCAATGCGGACGATGGACGTGCTGCATCTGGCAGACCGGACGATGGACACATTAAGCGGCGGGGAACGGCAAAAAGTACATATTGCTACAGCATTAACGCAGCAGGCAGAAATACTGTTTCTCGACGAACCGACGGCGTATTTGGATTACCGCTATCAAAGCGAAATCGGCAGATTACTGCGGTCGTTGAATCAGAACGAAGGGAAAACGGTCATCGAAGTAACGCACGATGTTAATCGGGCGGTAACAGACGCAACACACGTCATCGCTTTGGGTTCGGGAAAAATCGTCTTCGACGGCAGTCCAGCGTATTTAATGCAGCCGGACAAATTGGAGCAGGTTTTCGGCATCAGTTTCCAATTTGCCGACCATCCGGTCTTGCCCCTCAAAATTGCCGTACCGGGTATTTAGCCGCCGCACTCTTGCCTTTTTCGTATTGTCCGGTAAAATTCAAACGCTATGAGTCAAGACATTCAGCAAATACAGCAACTTGTTAAAGAACAGGCGGGGAAAATTGCCCGTCTCCGTGCCGATGTCGCCCAAAGTGTTGTCGGACAGGAAGCGATGGTTAACGGACTGCTCATTGGTCTTCTCACGCACGGACATATTCTTCTCGAAGGCGTTCCCGGTCTGGCAAAGACGACCGTTATCAAAGCCCTTGCCGAAGCCATCGACACGAAATTTCAGCGGATTCAGTTCACGCCGGATTTGCTGCCCGCCGACCTCGTTGGAACGATGGTGTATTTGCCCAACGAAGGAACGTTCACCACCCGAAAGGGACCGATTTTTGCCAACTTCGTTTTGGCTGATGAAATCAACCGTGCGCCGTCAAAAGTGCAATCGGCACTGCTCGAAGCAATGCAGGAGCGGCAGGTTACTATCGGCGATACGACATATCCGCTTGCTGGTTTGTTCCTCGTGATGGCAACGCAAAATCCGAT
>JAITQJ010000265.1 GCA_031288955.1 Planctomycetaceae bacterium
CAAAGAAGGCTTAACGGCACACAGGGACAGCGTATTAAAACGGGTGAACGGAACTAACGATTAACGATTCGTTTTAACGATTCGTTTTAACGCCGCGGCAGAAAAGATAAGCGGATACAGTTTTTCATAGTACCAGAGTGTCGAGAAATATAAGCCTATCGGGGCGGGCTGCGTGTGTTTGTCCTTTTCGATTTTGTCCAGCAGATATTCCAAGCCTTTTTGCAGTGCTGCCGCCGTTTCTGGACTCTCCGCAAATGCTGCCAATGCCTCAATGACGACCGCCGTTTCCTCGATGGTTGAAAGATTGCTCTGATAAGCGGCGGCTGGTCGGCGTACCTGTGAACGGAATTGCCGCTGCGGTGAAAAGTTTTCGCGGTACGTTCCCCAACCGCCGTCTTGATTTTGCCGCTGTAACAAAAAAGCGATGCCCTTCTGTACAGCAGAATGTTTCAGCGGAGCAGTTTCTGCCAATGCGGCGAGAACCTTTGCAGTGCCGTACACCGCATTTTCACCGTTCGATTCAAACTGGTTGCCGAACCAAAGCGGCAGCCACGAACCGTCCAGCCGCTGCTTCTTGTACAAAAACGACAGCATCGAATTCTGCGCCGCCTTCATCTTCCGAATCAATGCCGCATAGCCGGTTTGTTTTTGTAACAACGGCAGCCATTTTTGAAAAGCGCGCAACGTGTTGGCAGTAATATCAGTACTGCTCTGGTCAAACGGCAGCACGCCCCAGCCGCGGCAGAACGTCGGTATGCCGCCGTTCCGATTGCGGAGTTGCAGCAGCCAGCGGATACCGGCAGCAGCCGCTTCGATATGCTTTTCCGCATTGATTGCGGACAAAGCCGATAAAGCGGCGGCGGTGTCATCGGCATCGGGAACAGCACCGCTTAAATGTGTCCAGCCCCAGCCGCCGGGTGCCGCTCCGGTGAACGGGTGACGCTTTGTATGCTGATTGCCTTCCGCTAAAAGAAAACGCAGGGCAGAGGCAGTACCGGAGTTGACCGTGTCTGATAGCACAGAGTCCGGCTCTTTGAGCGTCAAAGCAGAGATACTTTGCGAAGTCAGCCAGGTCGCCAGATTTGTGTCGATAGCCCAAGCACCGTTTTCACGCACCGTGTTTAAGAGGAACCGCAAGCCGTTGATGATGACCGGATGTTCGAGCGTCCACTCTTTGCCTGCGCAGTCGGCGAGGCACATCACGGTAAAAGCCGTCAGCGGGACGGCTTCGAGATAACCGCCGCTTGCCGGCTGCATTGCTTCGATAAGACGCAGCGTTTTCCCGACGGCAGCGTTGCGGAGCAGTGCCGACAACGGATTGCTTTTATAGCGGCGGAATCGAACCAAACCGACGGCAACCAAGGCGGGCAGAGCATAACTGACAACGTGCAGATTGGCGAAACGGTACAGGGACATCGGCAATGCCGCCCGCTCAAAAGGCAACTGCGGTACTTCGCGCCACGGCACCAAACCGGCAAGAGCCGCATTCGTCAGTATCGGAGCAGCAAACGAACGGTCGCTGCCGTAAGTACGTTTTATAAATTCGATGCCGCCTTGGTCCCGGAGATAACAGTCCGCTTTGCCGAGCAAATCCATACTCCAACCGATAACTTGTGTATTATGCCAAGCCGTTTTCGCTGCGGCGTTCCAGGCAATACCGTGACCGGTAGATTGTTCTGCGGAATCATACACGTCGGAGAGCAAAAGTGCCGACTTCACGAGAAGCGTCGTTGACGGATTGGAAACGCTTTTATCGGTATCGCCCCAGCCGCCGTCGGGATTTTGATGTTCAACGAGATACATTACACCTTGTCTGACTGCCGATTCAATTTGATTGAATTCGTTTTCGGTCAGCGGATTTTTCGTATTTGTTTGCTGCTGGATAAAATCGTTTCCGGGAAAATTGATTCGTACGGCATTTCGGAATACGGACAGAGCGGAGACGGCAACAGCGGCAGCGAGGGCGGAATCTGAAAGTCTGCCCGTCCAGTATCCGTCGGCATTTTGCTGCGCAAGGAGTTCGCTGCTTAATTTTTCATAAGCGTTTTGAATACGGGAAATTGCAATACCGGAAAACATTATGCCGCAAGATAAGTGCCTGACGGCATTATAACGTATGCGGTCAATAAAGGCAAACGCATCATCGGTTTTTGCGTTTCATACGGCAAAGAACGGGGTTTTAGAGGCATTTTAACTGGAACACCGCAAGCCGCAATGTTGAATAAGTTCCTTGTCCCGCTGCGGGGTAACGCCGGTTGTTGTCAGATAATTGCCCGTCATCAATGCGTCGGCACCGGCACGGAACAATAGACCGCTGTTTTCGGCAAAGATTTTCGGTCTGCCTCCGCAAATCCGTATCGCCGCCTTCGGCAATGCCGTTCGGAATAACGCAACAATCCGCAATGCTTCGTCCATCGAAAGCGGCGGTCTGTCCGCAAACGGCGTACCGGCAACGGCATTGTAAAAATTCAGCGGTACCGAATCGACTTCAAGATGTTTTAACGTCATCGCCAAATCCCAGCGGTCTTGCCAACTTTCGCCGAGTCCGAATAAACCGCCGCTGCAAATTTCCCAACCGAGATTCTTGACCCGTTCAACCGTTGCGAACCTGTCCTGCCAACGCTGCGTTGTACAGATTGACGGATAAAAACGTTCGGACGTTTCAAGATTATGATGATACCGCCGAAAACCTGCCGTCTTTAACCGCTCAAGCGGCTTGCTGTGCAACTGTCCCAGCGAAGCACAGCAAAGCGTTCCGGTACTTTCTGTACCGCTGTCAGTGTCGTTATCAGACAACACTGATTCGGCAGAGGCGATGATTTGGTCGAGTTCGTCCGGTGCCGGTGAAGGACCGCTGGCAACCCAACCGACACGTGAAACGCCTTGCTGCCAAAGTTGACGGGTTGCTTCGGCAAGTTCGCTGCTTTGACGCAGCGGATATGTTTCGATGTTAGTCTGATGATGTCCGCTTTGAGCACAAAAACGGCAATTCATCCGGCACTTACCGCTCTTGATATTAACGATACCGCAAAAACTGATTTTATCGCCGAAGGTTTCGTTTCGGATGCGTTCGGTTTCATCAAAAATAATTTCCAGCGGCGAGCGGACGATGTCGTCAAGAGTAAACTGCATTTGCGTCAAAAATCTCCATTTGTTAGGATATTGAGTCGAAACATTTCTATAACCTCCGCTGGTTGTGCAACCCGTTAGATGTTCATTCTATCTGACAAAATATAATTTTCCAGTGAAAACGCATCACGTCCCGTTGGAAGAGCGGGGGGATAAATACCGCCGCCGCTTTACGATTACAGCGTTACATAGCCGACGCTGACCGCTTGAGTGTCGTGTGTGATTTCGCTGTGACTCAACACGACCAAACCGGGTATCGAGGCACTTGTCATCATTTTCAATGCCGCCCGAATCTGCGGATTGACTAATACAACCGGTGCATAATTTTGAGCCGTCAATTTATCAACCTCTTTCAAAATTTTCTTGCACAAATTCTCAATCGCATTCGGCGACATTCGGATATACAAACCGTTCGGACCGTGTTCAAAACCGGCGCGTATCTGGTCTTCCAATGCCGGGTCAAGCATTACAACATTCAATACGGCATTCTCATCGCGGTACTTCGTACAAAGCGTTCTCGCCAA
>JAITQJ010000026.1 GCA_031288955.1 Planctomycetaceae bacterium
CGTGTTTTATGAGCGGCTAACCTGTAAGTACAACACACTTCGCCATTCTACCACAGGTCTCTGCCGAAATAAATACCCCAAAAGAGAAGCCTACGCACCGGCAGCGGACAAAAGGCAAGGAACATCTTTTTAGATGTCATTGCTCGAATTCATATTTGCCCGACGGCAATTCTCTACTGCCGGACGGTAACACAAGCGTTGCCGTTGTGTTTGCCGGTATCTGAACGTGCAGGATAATTTTCGTTCCCTCCCGCCGCCAAACAACGCCAATCCTGCCGTACGGACTTTCGTGAAACGCTTCTAAAAAAGTCAATTCCTTGATAAACGCCGGTTTCAAAACAAAATGTCTGAAAGCCGGACTTGCAGGGTCAATCTGAATACCCGCCAGGTTCCGGTAAAAATATCCGCTCACCAAACAGTACGGCGAATGATTTCGGGAATCGTCTCCGTCCCAACCCTCCCACATTGTTGTTGCCCCGTTCGCTATCATATACCCCCAGCCCGGATATTCCGGCTGTGTAACCATTTTATACGCTAACTCCGGGTCGTGTTCCCCCAAATAATCCAACAACGCCGCCGTGCCTAAAAAACCGGCAGACAAACGGTCGCCGAACTGATGCACCGCCTCAATCAAATGCTGCCGCACAAGCGTTTGTTCGTCCTTCGGAACCAAACCGTATTGCAGCGGTACCGCATTCGCCGCCTGACGGTACTCCGTTGGACGCTCGCCGTGATAGATGCCCTTCGCTTTATCATAAAACTCCGCATTAAAACGCTCCGCTATCCGCTCTGCCCAGGCTGCATACTTGTCCGCCCCGCTTTTGTCAGCGAGAACGGTATGAATCTCTGCCAGATTTTTCATATTCCGGTAATGCGAAGCCGTCCCGTAAAGCAGCGAACCTTCCGGCGGAGTCATATTGTTGTTACGTTTAGTATCACTCAACGGAATAATCGGCGACATCCAATCGCCCAGCGCACCAGCAATAATCTCCGCCTTGTCCTTCACTTGCCGGCTCATATTACTTTGGGCAACGCGCCGCATCGTATCCGCATACTTTGCTAAAACCGATTTGTCGCCGGTGAACTGATACATTTCCAGCGGTATCATCACCATCGCCTCGCCCCAGCACGGACAAGTACACACGTGCTGACTGCACGGGGCTTTGAAACAGATTTCGCCCGACGGCACTTGCGTCTCCGCTAAATCCTGAAGCCATTTCGCATACAGCGGTGCCGCATCAAAATTATAAAACACAGATGCGGCAACGAGCAGATTGTCTTCTGTCCAGCCGTTTTTATCCCGATGCGGGTCGTCGGTGATATAGCCGTGTGTGTTACTTAAAATCCCGTTGACCGCCGCCGACTGAATCTTATTGACCGTTTCATTGGAACAGCGGAAAGCACCGGCTGACGGCAAATTCGTATAAACCGGTACGCTTTCAATCTTTTCGATTTTCACGTCTTTATCCGCCGTGATACGGACAAACTGAAACGCCTTGTACGTAAACGAACATTCAAAAGTCTGCGGCAAATCGCTGTCTTTGAGAATGTAACCGCTTTGCTGGCGAATCACCACACCGTTATCATAAAACGGCGCATACTGCGGATTGTTGGTCTTAAAAATAAACCGCTTCGGCGACAGATTCGGTATCAGTTCCTTGTCTGCCGGTGTTTCGGCATAATCAATCAGCACTTTTTGACCTGCGCTGCCTTTGACAGTCAAACGAACCCAACCGGACAGATTTTTGCCGAAGTCGTAAATGACCGTTCCGTCTTTTTTCGTAACCGTCCGCACAGGTTGAACGGCATCGAAACACCGGCACGGCGGCATCTTCTGCGATTCAAAGCGGACATTCCATTCGACTTCTGCCGCATTTTTCCACCGGCTGTCATCGAAACCTGACGTGTTCCAGCCGGCTTGTTCACATCGGGCATCGTAAAGTTCGCCGTGCTGGTCATCGTCATAGAGAACGGGACCGCCGGACACTTTCCACGTTGAGTCGGTTATGACCGCTTCGCTTTGCCCGTCATCGTATTCGATTTTCAGCAGGGCAACGGCTTTCGGCTGTCCCGTCCACGGGGCAAAACGTTTGATGGCACCTTCGTTCACCAGCCGGCTGTGATTTCCCCGTCCTAATGTTATGCCGAAAGCATTGCGTCCGTCTTTGAGCATTGACTTTACGTCATATACGTCATACAAAACCCGAATATGATAATTCGTTGCCGCCGGAGCAAGGACGTTTCTGCCGACACGGCTGCCGTTCAAAAATGATTCATACACGCCTAAACCGGTAATGTAAAGCGTTGCCGATTTGATATTTTTTGTAACGAAAAATTCTTTCCGCAGCAGCGGAGCGGCATCGTATTTCGGTTCGGCATCGTTGTACAGTTTGAAAATATCGTCATCTTGTCCCGTCTCCCAATAATAGCCGTCGTTATCGAAGCGTTTTTTTTCGCTTTCGTAATGCTGCCGCCATTCTGTCTGATAAAGTGCATCGTCTTTGAACGCAATCCAGCGGGCATTGAGCCAATCGGCTTTTTGGAACAGTCCGGCAGACCAGAAAGCGGTCTGACTCCAAGCGGATGCTTTGCCGTCTTTGTCCCAAATGCGGACTTTCCAAAAGACTTTCTGTCCCGGCTGCAATGTTTTGCCTTGATACGGAATGTAAAGCGAATCGCTGCTCTGGACTTTGCCGCTGTCCCAAATACTGCCGTGATTTTGTGCGAGTTGTTCGGTACCGTCAGCGGCGAGAATCTGATAAGCGGTTTGTTTGTCGCCGTTGACTTCGGAGGTCATTATCCAGGAGAGCCGCGGCGGGACGGCATCAATTCCGAGGGGATTTTCAAGTCCTTCGCAGCGCAGCCGCTGGACTTGCACTTCGCCGAAAAGGGACCCGCAGGACAACAAAAGGAGGATCACTAAAAAGTTTCGCATCGTTTTCATCGGTAAAGTCGTAATCGGTAAAGGTTTGCAGTAAAAATACCAAAATTGCCGTCCATTTTCAACAGACAGTATAACACACGAATCGCAACCAAGCGCAAGTAAAAGCGCAAGCAATTTTACTTGCGATTTCAGCCTAACTG
>JAITQJ010000051.1 GCA_031288955.1 Planctomycetaceae bacterium
ATGCTCCTTTTTGCGGTTGATTGTTTTGCTTGCGGCATCAAGAATTTGCAAAAACAGCGGGTCGTTGTACAACACGCCCGTTGAATAGACCCGGTTCAGAAATTCGCTCGCCGTTTTCATATCCGTCAGATTCTCCGCACCGCACCAAGCCAGTCCCGCCAAACCAAGCCGCTGGTTCTCCATATCCGCATCGCTTAACTCCGCAAACTCCTGAAACAGCGGCAGCGGACTCACCGAATCATTGTTGTAAAAATAATAACGTATCAGTTGCCGCTTCGCCTTGTAGCCCCAAAGATATTCCTCGTCAGGAAAATAATCAATGACACTCTGCCAAGCCTCCGGCGTGTTCACAAAACAAGCGTATATCCATTGGTTTTCAACCGTATCCCGCTTCGGTACGCCGTCTGCTGCCGGTACGGGCGGGGCAGGCGTTTGAAACGATTGATAAACGTAACCGAACGCCGCACCGAGAATAACCGCCGCAGCACACGCCGCGAAGAAAAACGGAAAACGGAACATTCGTTTGCAAACGTCCTTAAAACGCTGCCGAACAAACGGTCTTCTGATTTTCTCCGGCACTTCCCGCATTTTGAAATCATCTAACAACGTAACAATATCAGCAAACGTTTCATAACGGCGTTCCGGTTCTTTCGCCATCATTCGTTCGACAATCTGTGCTAACGCCGACGGCACATTGGGACGCAAGTCTCTGACGGGCTGTGCTTTGGCATTGACGTGCTGCATTGCCACGGCGATGGGAGTATCGCCGACAAACGGCAGTTGACCGGTTAGAGCGTAATAGACGGTTATGCCCAGCGAATACATATCGCTGCGGTGGTCAAGTTGTTTGCCTTGGGCTTGTTCGGGACTCATATACAGCGGCGTGCCGAGCGTCATTCCGATTTCCGTCAGCGCAGCGGCAGTGATGTCCGGCATTTTTTGACCGATGCGGGCGAGACCGAAGTCCGTTATTTTTATATCGCCGCTGCTGCCGAGAAGAATGTTTTCCGGTTTAATATCCCGATGCACGATACCGGAGCGGGCGGCTTTATCAAGTGCCGAGGAAAGCGACCGCAAAATGTCAACGGCATCGGGTATCGGCAATGCCCCCGTCCGCTGAATCCGCTGCTGCAAATTTTCGCCCTCGACAAATTCTTGAGCGATGTACCAATTTCCGTCCAGACAGTCAATTTGGTAGATTTGGACGAGATTCGGGTGATTCAGGGCGGCGATGGCTTGGGCTTCGCGGATAAAACGCTGAACGTTAATTTCGTCTTCGGCGAGACGCTGCTTGAGTATTTTGAGAGCGGTTTTTCTTTGCAGCGGAGGCTGCTGTGCAAGATAGACATCTGCCGTTGCCCCTCCGCCGATGCGCCGCAGGACATAGTAGTTGCCGAACTCCGAAGGAAAAGTGCCGATGAACAATGTCGTAAAAAGGCAATCGCCTGACGGTTATTGTTCCCTATTGCGGCACAGTTGTCAAGGGCTTTACTCGGAAAACGTAAAATAGGCACATTAAACGGGCTAAAATGCCGGCAGAGGCACAATTTGATAAAAAACAATAAATTAGTCTTTGACTTTTCCAAAAAAATACGATATAATAACGTCAGGGCTGTTTTATTACTGCCCAATGGTATGAACGTCCCCCTGTCAATTTGACCCCTGCATAAAAACTCCATCTCAAAGAGGTGCAACAATGAAAACAACTAACCGTACCGGTTTCACCCTCGTGGAACTCCTCGTCGTCATCAGCATTATCGCTATGTTAGCGGGCTTGCTGCTGCCTGCTGTCCAAGCCGCACGCGAAGCCGGCAGACGTACCGCTTGTATAAGCAATCAAAGCAATGTCGCCTTCGCCCTGCTCAATTATGACCACACACGGGGTCATCTGCCCCCGCTGCGTGCTCCCCTGTTCTACACCGGAGGAGGTGCCGAAGGAAATATCGCCGGAGGCGAACTTACAACGGGTGCCCTGGGTGCGTCCACGACAGCCACAACAACGGAACTTTGCTGGGTCGGATTCCTGCTGCCGTATATTGAGCAAAACAACGCCTGGGAACGAATCGTCTCGGATAAAGTCGTAGATGCAGCAGATACCGTTTACGAGTTGGTGCTGCCGTCATTCAAATGCAAGAGCAGCGGTATCACTTCTTCCGATAACCGCATCAACTATGTTGTCAACGGCGGAGCGCAAAATGCAACGGCATACGAACGTGCCGCGGATTTAGAGGCTGCCGATTTTTTTGTTACCAACAATACTAACAAAAAACTGGAATACTTGAACAAAGCCTACGCATCGAACACAGCCGAAAACAAGCGGTACGGGGTGTTCTTCGACCATTTCGCTTTTATTGAAACAGCCGATGGTGTTGCCGGCAGTGTGAACGCCCCGGCGGTTCTGTGTAATACAACCGTTCCAATCGACTACATTTCGGCAAACAACGGAACGAGTTTCGTTATTCTCATTTCGGAAAACATTGATGCCGGACGTTGGATTTGGGGCAGTACCAGTGATAGATGGAGCCGTACAGCCGGTACGTGGTCTGTTACAAATTCAACAGCACATAGACCGATTGCTTACCTGAAGGCAGAAGTCAACGGTGAATATCTTGGCTATATGGAAG
>JAITQJ010000060.1 GCA_031288955.1 Planctomycetaceae bacterium
CCAATAGTTTTTTGAAGTTTCCAATGGCAAAATCCAGAGCATTAGATAAACGCCGCAAATCAGTCAGGAGTATCCGCAAAATCACGCGGACAATGGAACTCGTTGCAACGGCTCAGTTCAAAAAGTCGATGGAAAAAGCCGTCGCTGCCGACGCTTATACCAAACGGCTGACCGGTCTCGTTCACGATATTACCGAATCCCACGAGCCGCTGTCGCATCCGCTGCTCGTCGAACGCAAACAAGACCGCTCGCAGAAAGATGTCGTGCTGCTCGTGTTAAGTGCAAACCGGGGAATGTGCGGCGGTTTCAATGCCGGCGTGATGCGTCTTGCACTCAACCGTCTCAAAAGTTTTCAGAAAGATTATGCTGGCGTGATGCTGGAAGTCTCCGGCAAACGCGGTATTTCGGCATTCAGGTTTCGCGGCGCATCGATTGACCACGCCTACACACATCTGCAAGATAAGCCGACACTCTCGCAAATCGAGGAACTCGCAGACCAGTATCTTGAATTGTTCATCACCGATAAAATCGACCGCCTCGATATTTGTTACACGAAATTCGTGTCGATGACAAGACAGTACGCCGTCATTGAAACGCTGCTGCCGATAACAGAACTGACGGCTGAAGGCGATAAAAATGCGGTGCAGGACGAACAGGATGTTGACTTACGGAAAGCCGCTTTGGTAACGAAAGCGGACGGTTTGACTGCCGACAGTACCGATAAAGGAGCGGCTGGCTTGAAATTGCGGGGCAATCATTCCTTGTTTGAGTTTCTGCCGTCGCCGGACAGCATTTTGGAAGACCTGATTCCCCGTGCGTTCAAGGCGAAACTTTTCAAGTGTTTCCTCGACTCGTCAGTCAGCGAACAAATAGCC
This sequence comes from Planctomycetaceae bacterium, assembly GCA_031288955.1. Lineage (GTDB taxonomy): Bacteria > Planctomycetota > Planctomycetia > Pirellulales > Thermoguttaceae > WRKP01. The sequence goes on from JAITQJ010000060.1 coordinate 876, forward strand.
CGTATGACGGCAATGAAGGCGGCAACCGACAATGCCGACAATATGATTTCGCTGCTGACAACGGCGTATAACCGGGCAAGACAGTCGCAAATCACGAACGAAATCCTCGAAATTATCAGCGGTGCCGACGCACTGGCAAACTAGTTATGTCCCGCCTGTTGCTGCTTATTATTGTTACATTGTTTCCTGCGCTGCTTTCGGCGGAGAAGCCGGCAGTGTTGGCTGGTTTTGCACCGCTCTCTGAACAGGAATTGCAAAGCGGTACGCTGCGTCTCTTTGACGGTGTCAGCACATACGGCTGGAAAAATGCCGAAGTGAAAGACGGCAAACTCGTTCTGACCGGCAGACCGGACAGTACGCCGCTGCGGTTCTTTCCGCATTGTCCCGTTGATGTTTCCGTCCCGCTGACTGTTGAAAACACAAAATACCGTCCGTATGGAACGGCACTTAACGCTGCTGTACTGTTTGACGGAAAAACGCTTAACGGCTGGAAAACTATCGGCGATGCCAAAGCGGTTGCCGATGCCGGAACGATTCTTTTGACCGGCGGCAGCGGTGCGCTGGAGTCAGCGGGCAAATATGATAACTTCATTTTGCAACTCGAATATAAAACGGACAAGGCGGTTAACAGCGGTGTCTTTTTCCGCTGTATTCCGGGCGAAAAGATGAACGGTTATGAATGTCAAATCTATAATCAGCCGCCGGATGCCGATTACGATAAATTTATTGGAACGGATACGGGCGGTCTTTTTCGCCGTCAGGTTGGACGCAATGTTGGAGCGAAGGACGGCGTTTGGAATTATCTCACGATTGCTGCCAGGGGTGCGGATATAGCAACTTGGGTGAACGGTATTCAGGTTACGGATTTTAAGGACACCCGCAAGGCGGATGCCAATCCCCGCAAAGGTTTGCGTGCCGAACCGGGGACAATTCAGTTTCAAGGACACGACGCAACGACGGAAATCCGCTTCCGCAACATACGGATAGCGGCGGTTGAATAAACAGTGAACCTGTTTCCCCGCCGGCAATCGCAATACTTCCGGTGTTCCTCTTATCCGTCATTGACTTGTCAGGTCAAAACGCAAATCTTTGGTGCCGCCGGACGGAATCACCGCCGTTAAACCGCTGCGGCTGCGGCTTTCGTAACGTTCCGAAATCGTCGTCTCTGTTGTCGGTTCATTCCTGACTTCATCGTAGTACCGGGAAATACCTACCTGATATTCGCCCGGATACATTCCGTCGTGCGATTCAAGTGTCGTTACGATGAACCTGCCTTCCGCATTGGCTGAACCCGTTGCTGTTCGGGCGTTATCCCCCTGGTTGACAGGGTAAAACTTGATTGTTGCTGCCAACAAAGGCTTGCCGTCGTAATAAACGGTTCCCTCAACCGGCACCAGACCGGACAATGACCGTCCGTTCCGGCAGCCAAGGCAAAGCAGAACAAGACAGCAAGCGAAAACAAAACAAAATGTGAATGTGAATGTTTTGAACATATTGAAAGGATATGAAAGGGTTATGTGAAAAAAAGTACCGATACGAATCAGAGCCGCTATCGTAAGATAGCGGACTTCTGATTTTTCCGTTTTATTTATGGTGCAACGGCTTCTTCGCCGCTAACTGAACCTAATGCTCCCCAAACACCAAAACGTGACGCTCCGCTGTAACCGATGTTCTTCATACTTTGACCGGACACCGGTTTGCCCGCATAAGTTCCTGCTGACGTATCGTTAGCATCGTACGATTCAAATGTTGAGTGAACACTTTCGCTAATGAAAGTAACCGAGCCATCTCCGAAACCGCAGTTTACTCCGCCCGTGTGCAGACTCGTTGCCGAAACCAGCGAACCGTCAATAAACATCTGTCCGGTGTTTGCCCGTCCGTAGCCGCACGACGGGCTGTTCGGCGGTAATATCATCGAAAACCGGCTGCTGCCGTAATCAATGTAACCGAAATATGTGCCGAGTCCCCGTGTCGGTACTGTTGCTCCTGTCATTGCCCCACTGCCGGAGTCATAATTACCGGCAACGCGATAACTTGCCTCGATATATTTTCCTCCCGAAGCATAAGTCAGTGCCAGCGACGGGTCTGTGTAACTCCGTGTTTCGCCGCAGAGAAAACCGCCTTTGACATTGTCAAACCGTATGGACGACCACGTGGCACTGTAGTTGATGGCAGCAATGTCGCGGGATGACGTGAGTATCGTGCCACCAACGGCTGCGCTGATGTAGCCGTCATTGATTGGAGCAGAAACTCGTTCGGCAACGAGGATAGTATTGCTCAAACCGTCGGTAACGGTACTAAAATCCGTCCCCAGCGGTTCGCCGACGGCATTTTGTTGAAACAAAGTACGTTGGTTTCGTGATAAACCGGAACCTCGTTGAGGATATTCCGGTTCAAAGTCCCCTGAAGAAAAGCAGTAGTCGGACGCAGTCCATCTGGCACCCGTTGTGTTGCCGTTTGACGGACAGAGCAGAGCGGCAATTTGCCCCTGCCACGCTTCGTGGTCGGCGTAGGGATGCCGATTGTAATCGGTCGGCAGGAAGCCCTGAATAGTGGAGAAACGTGCTGTTTGCTCAATGCCCGTCAAGAGACCGACGAACGGATTATAGTCTCCGGCGGTAAAGCGGGCGGCATCAGCACCGTCGCAGTTCGTTGCTCCGTGCGGATTTGTCGGATTGATTTTAAGGAAATTGTTTGTGTTCGTCAGACACGGACCGTCTCCGAAACAAGGGACTTTGTTGAGAGCATCGTGGTAGGTATGTAAAGCCAACACGATTTGCTTGGTATTATTGGAGCATTGCATCCGCCTTGCGGCTTCGCGGGCAGCCTGAACAGCAGGCAAGAGTAGGGCAATCAATATGCCGATGATGGCA
>JAITQJ010000118.1 GCA_031288955.1 Planctomycetaceae bacterium
ATGGAAAATGGAAAATTATTTTTCGTTGTCAATTTTTCATTATTCATTATTCATTATTCATTCAACTAACGATGAAACATTTAGTTACGATTACACTATTACTGCTGTTCGCCGCCGGCTGCGGGACGAATGGCTTGACAGGACTTTACAAGGTCAAGGGCAAGATAACGCTGCAAGGGCAGCCGATTGATGACGTTGTTGTAACGTTCAAGCCGATTGACGTTGACCCGGCGAAGCGGCCGGCAGGCGGACGTTCTACGGCAGACGGCACGTTTGTTATTTCGACATTAAAGCCGAACGACGGGGCGTATCCGGGCAAGTATAAAGTGCTTGTCGGTCGGTTCGTTGCAAATGAAGCCAGAACACTTAGTTCGGATACGGTGCCGATGAAGTACCGCAATGCGGAGACGACTCCGATTGAGTACGAAGTGAAGGCGGGCAAAAATGCTTTGTTGACGATAGACATTGACGAACCGCTCGTGGAACCGGTATTTCCCAATACAAGGGAAAGGGAGAAGTAAACGTATCGGGGGGATAACGCCCCCCGCTCTTGTGCCGAAGATTGTATAAGTTATGGAACAATTCTAGTGAAAATTGAGGATTGAAAATGAAGGGAAAATGAAAAACGTAACGGTGCAGATTATTTTTCATTATCCCTTATCAATTTTCAGTTCGTAATAACGAAAGGATAGACAAATGCAAAAACGTAGATTAACACCGGCGGAGCGGAAAGAAATTTTGATGGTGTTGAAAATTGGTTCATCACGGGAGACGGCGGTATCCGCTCTTGCAACTGCCTCGAACAGAGACGACAACCCTTGATTTCCATACTCTAAAGCATATTATGACATCTTATTGGAAGCAATTATCTATGCCAGCCCCTAATTTTTTACTTTTTGCTTGACGGGGCGGTTGTGAGAGTTGCCCCCGGAATTGTCTCAATTAAGCAATTCACGCGGCGGCGGCTCTGACGGTTTCCAAGCCGAGCAGATGACCGATACGGCTAATGAGTATGTCCGTGTCAAACGGCTTTTGGAGGAAATCATCTGCTCCCGCCGCTTTAAGTTCGTTAATTTTGTCCCGCTCGACCATACCGCTGATACACAGCACCTTGACCGAATCCAGTGCTGAATCACTGCGTATGCGGCTGCAAACCTCTTTGCCGTTAATGTCCGGCAGCATAATGTCAAGAATGATAAGGTCGGGACGGTATTCTTTGACCATCATACCGGCTTCAAAACCGTTATTCGCAGACCGGGTTTCAAAGCGTCCGTTGCTTTCCAGTACCGAAACCATCAATTCGACGAGGTCGGCATCATCATCGACAACGAGAATCTTGAGTTTTCCGTTTTCGAGTGCGTCGGTCGGAATTCCGTTGTCCCGCATAAAGTTGACCAACTGTTCACGGGGAATACGGCGGAATTTGCTGCCCGGCACGCGAAAACCTTTAAGTTGTCCCGCATCGAAACAACGAATAATCGTTTGCTGGCTGACCTTACAAATTTTAGCGGCTTCACCTGTCGTGAAAACGGTTTTAACTGACATTTCGTCCTCCCTGTCCGTAATTGATGCAAACCGCCTCAAATACCGAGCCGGTCTATTGCCGAAACTATTTAATCGAAAAAAACAACCGGAACCTCCGTGTTTACCAATTTTCCCGATTTTACCAATAAGACGGATTATAAGCATTTTACCGAACTTGTCAAGATGAGAATTTTGTTAATTTGAAAAAAACAAGTCTCTACGGTTTTTGAAAAGCCCGTTTTCTGCATCTATTTGCTCTTGTTCTGATTTGGGAAAATCCCTACTATTACGGTAATCGTCGGAGACTTTACGGTGAAATACCTTTTTTATTCGCTACTTGTTATCGCCTCGGCAGCAACTGCCGTCTGCATAACTCAACCCCAATTTGCCGAACAATGTGCCGCAAAAGCCGGTTGGAAAATCCAATTACAAAAACAAACATCTCCCGAAAATAGCCAAAACGGTGATGATGCCGAAGACAGACTATCCCAGTTTTTAGCACAATATCCCTTTGCGAAAAATCCGCAGCGTCAAAACACACAAGCCGTTGAAGCGGCACCCGTACAAGTTTCTGCTCCAATCGGATTACCGCCGCAGTATGAACCGGTACGCAGTGAACCAGTCCACAACGAACTGCCCCGTCAGGAATCTGCCGCAGCAGAACCCGCCGGTGCCGGAACCTGGGAAGGCATCGAAGCGGCAACTCCTCCTGTTCATCATAGTGAACCCTCGCCCGTTCCGGCTCTGCAAGCAACTTCATTGCGCAGCGACACAGAGAATTGGGACGGCAGCGTTACCGTTCCCGTAACGACCGTTCAAACGCCGCCGGTGCTGCACGATGATCCGTTTTTAACCAGCCCCGCTGCCGCTCCGCAGGTAAGTGTCTATGAACAGTTGCCCGCACAGACACCGCCGGAACGGGCTAATGCCGCTGCCCCCGCCGGTCGTACCTCGCCGCCAATGCCGCAGCCGTCGCAGGCTGCCATTGAATACTCGGTTGAAACGATTCCGTGTCACGGGGCGGAAATAGCCGCCCGCGTGGGAACGCAAGTCATTATGGTCTGCGATATTTTGCCGAGACTCCGCCGTTTTGCGATGAAAGTTCTCAACGATAATATAAGTAAGATGACCGAAGAAGAGCGGCAAAAAATTCCGCCGAACGAAAAAGAAAAGTTCATTGTATCGTTCATTAAAAGTCAATACGCCGCTTTTTTGGAGGAACAAATCAGCGTCGCCCTGATTTATAACGATTATGCAATGTCGAAATCACAGGAAGAGCGTGAAGGTCTCGACAGACGGCTCGGCGAAGCATTTGACCAGACAGAGGTTTCGGAAATGATGAAAGAGTTCGGCGTGAACGATATGGCATCGTTGAAAACGTATCTTCAGGAGCAACTCGGCAGTTCGCTGGAACGGGAACGGATGCTTTGGTCCCGTGACCGCATTGCTCAACAATGGCTGTCGGCATCGGTTCAACACGCAAACGGAGAATGTACATACGAACAATTACGGCAGTATTATGATGCACATATTGCGGAATTTTCTTCGGAATCGCGGGCAAAATGGCAGGAGATGGTTGTGCTGTTCTCAAAGTACGCAACGGAGGACGAGGCATTGCGGAAGATACAATGGATGGGCAATCAGGCTGCCGGCGGTGCGCCGTTTGAAGAAATAGCGAAGGCAAACTCGGATGGTTTTACGGCATCAAAGGGCGGTTTGTATGATTGGACAACAAAGGGGAGCATTGCGTCGCCGGAGTTGGAGCAGGCGGTTTTTTCGCAGCCGATTGGACAATTAAGTCCGGCGATAATCCGCACGGATAAAGGTTTTCATATTGTCCGGGTAACGGAAAGAAAAGAGGCGAATGTTGTACCGTTTATCGATGCACAAGTGAAGATACGTGAGCGGATAAAAAGTCAGCGTCATCAACAGTATCAGCAGGAGTATTTTGCTCAATTACGGCGGCGTTATCCGAGTATCGTTGTCAAGGACAGCATTGACTTTGCTCTCGGAACGAAAACTTCGAGTTTAAGATAAGTTCCGCTCTGAAAACAAATGAACTCTTGTTATCGCAACGTCCTGTGTGATGATTTGATGCGATTTTCCGTCCCGCCTTTTTGAATCCATCTCCCAATAAACGAGCAGTCCCGTTGCCAAATCGTAATAGGAATCGTAACGAGTGTCGTCAGTCAATTCGTATTTCAATGTTTGTGCCAACTCCTGCTGAAGCGATTGCTGTTCTTCCGGGTCAGCATCCTGTAACAAAGAACGGATGCCGTCAGCGATTTCGTCTGTTTGCGAAACCCTCACCGTTATAACCCGGACGACTTCCGAATTGCCCAATCGGTACACCCCCAAAATCTCCCGCGAAATTGAACAAACCATTTCATAGTCTATCGAGAACGATTTGTGCAGCCGCCTCTTCTCTGCGGTTACCGGCGGCGGTACGTAGGATTGCATCCAACTTGTCTCACCCGATTCAAACAGCAATGTTTTACTGCCTGCCGGAGTAACCTTCACACGCTCCAGATGCTGCCCAAACAGACAGGTATTAGAATCAAATTTTTTCACCCGATATGTTCCCTTGACGATCTTATAGGCATTGGGAGTCTTTTGGGGGTCGTAAGGAAATTCCTCAATGAGAGGAACCAGAATAGAGTACGACGCTTCGGTTATCCGATGCGGGTCAAACACGCACCGAAAATTACCGTCAGAGGCAATCTTTTCCATTTCCGGCCGTAATTTACGCCGAAGATTTGTCCACGTATCCCGCCATATTTGGAGTCCGGCATTGTTCACTTCTTTGTGCGAACGCAAAGCCCGCAACACAAACGGACAGGCAATCGTACCTTCAAATAATGTTCCGAGAACAACGCGGCGAGTCATCTTTGAATTCATCATATCCTCCTACTTGTTTGGAAAGAGATACACAATAGATTTGTTCCACAACCTGTACCATCAATTCTCTGTTGAGTATAGCACAGACGAGTTTTGTCCGCAAGAAGTGTCTTCGCATTGATGCTCTCAAAAACACGCCGCCGCGATAAATCCGGTGTTAGCCGCGATAAATCCGGTGTTATATGCCTTTCCCGCAATCATCAGCGGCTTTTTCTTGCTCCTCTTAATCAGGTATCTCACTGGCAGCGTGATAGTCTTTGATACCTTGATAACCGCTGTCCGCAAGTATCATCACTGCCAAACAAAAAAGCAGAAGGGGCTCTTTGCATACATCAATAAGAACGGCTGTTGTTGGCGGGGACTGCCGACCAATTTGTTTTACCAACGTTTCCGGCGGTGGACAGAGAAAGGAGTTCGAACGTATTGAGAAATTATTTGCAGCCACAAGTAATTGAAACAAAAGGCGGTATCGAAGAAAAACCGTAGATGGAAGTGGAGGTATGATAAGGAGTTGTACAAACACCGCAGCACGCCGGTATGATTGCGGCAAAAAGCCGGAGGGCGTAACCCCTCCGTCCTTGTTTGTGCTGACAAAACTATTTGTTACATTTGCAGCAAGCCTTTTCCTTTTTCTCTTGAATCGCCGC
>JAITQJ010000137.1 GCA_031288955.1 Planctomycetaceae bacterium
CGGTGCTGAAGGAAAATCCGAAATAACCCTCCTGCAAGCCTTGCAATACATCGCTATTTAGTTGAAAAATTAGCGTCAGCACAACCTAGGCAAGAGTCAATAAAAAAAGTCCGGGCGAGTATGTCAAGAATAACACCGCACCGGACCCATCCCCCCCGGGAAATCACTAATTATCTTTTTCAGAAGGCACTACCCGCCCTACGTATTTGTTTATCGGAATATCCGCTGCCGGACTTTGGTAAAAATCTTCTTTTTTCCAAAATGTTGTGTTAGTATGAACGTCGTCTTGAATATATCCCAACTGCTTCAATCCGTTCCGCTTGTTAATCCGTCGCTTTTGGCGGCGGACTTTGCTGACCTGCGCACCGTCATAAAGCAATTAGAAGAAGTTGGTGCGCAAATTCTGCACCTCGACATTATGGACGGACACTTTGTCCCGAATTTGAGTTTCGGCGTTCCTGTTGTCGAAGCCATCCGCCGGATAACCGCATTGCCTCTTGATGTGCATCTGATGCTCGCTAATCCCGAAGCGTTTCTGTCCGTATTCCGTAAAGCCGGTGCCGATATTTTGTCCGTGCATATCGAAGTTCTGCCTGACCCGCGACCGGCTTTTGACACTATCCGCAAACTCGGAGCGGCAGCAGGCATTGTGTCAAATCCGCCGACTCCCGTTGAAGCCGTATTGCCGTTTGTTAACGATGCCGACTTGATTTTGACGATGAGCGTTATGCCCGGCTTCGGCGGTCAATCGTTTAATCCGGTTGCGCTGGAAAAGATAAAACGTATCCGCAGTGCTGCCGATGCGGATAAATTGATTTCGGTGGACGGCGGAATCGGCGATGAAACAATAGCATTAGCGGCACAAGCCGGTGCGAATCTCTTTGTTACCGGCACCGCCCTGCTCGGCAAACCCGATGTGAAAGCCCAATTCCAGCGTTTACGCCGCCAAGCCGGTGCAAACGGCACTCATTGTCAATAACACCGGCATCGCTTATACTTTAGCGTCACGCCTTTGGAATTGCCCCGATGATTCGTACACGTTTCGCTCCCAGTCCGACCGGTTATCTGCACATCGGCGGTGTCCGTACTGCCCTTTTTAACTATCTGTTCGCCAAGAAACACGGCGGACAGTTCATTTTACGTATTGACGATACCGACCAGCAGCGCAACGTCAAAGAAGCATTACAGCCGATTCTCGACGGACTCCATTGGCTCGGTATCGATTGGGACGAAGGACCCGAAATCGGCGGTCCGCACAAACCGTATTATCAATCGCAGCGCAGCGAAAAATACCAAGCCGCCGTAGAGGAACTGCTTCGCCGCGGCTTTGCGTACCGGGACTTTGCGAAACCGGACGAAATCCAAGCCGAAAGAGAATCTGCCGTCGCCGATAAAAAAACGTTCACGTACAGCCGGCGTTGGATGGCGCAAAACGATGCCGAAGCCGAAAAATTTGCAAGCGAAGGACGGCAAAGTGTCGTCCGTCTGAAAATGCCCCGTGAAGGAAAACTCGTCATCAACGATTTGATTCGCGGTCAGGTCGAATTTGATTGGGCTGCCGAGCAAGACCACGTCATTCAGCGGGCGGACGGTTCGTTCATTTATCATTTAGCGAACGTTGTTGACGATGAAGATTTGGAAATATCGCACGTCATTCGTGCCGAAGAGCATTTGTCGAACACGCCGCGGCAGATTTTTATCATTCAGTCGCTCGGTTACCAACTGCCGGAATATGCGCATTTGCCGTTCGTTGCTGAACCGGGAAGCAAGACGAAGCTGAGCAAACGGAAACTCGATAAATACCTGAAAAATAAGGATTTCGCTAAACTCGTGCAGCACGGCAAATCGATTGCCGACCGCATCGCTTTGGAGACAACGGCAGACGATTTCAATCCGGTCATCGTCGATTTCTATCAGAAAGTCGGTTATTTACCGGAGGCGATTGTCAATTATATGGCTCTTGTCGGCTGGGCATTGGACGACAGGACGGAATTCTTTTTAATGCCGGATTTAATACGGGACTTTTCGCTTGAAGGTGTAACAAAAGGGGCGGCATCGTTTGACCCGCAGAAACTTTTCGCCTTTGAAGAAAAGCATTTCCTCACGAAAACGGTTGAAGAAAAAGTTGCCCTGTGTATGCCGTTTCTTGAAAAATCGCAAAGTGTATGTGTTAAGAGAGATGCCGCTTTTCTTTCTGCGCTGGTGAATGCCGCTGGTGACCGTATCAAAGTTGCCGGTGATATTCTGGACTTCATTGATTTCTTTACGCCGGATGACGCATTGCAGTATAACGAGGCGGACTTTGCGAAACGGATTACCGACCCGCCGGAAGCGAAAACGCTGTTACAGGAATTCCGCAGCCGCTTGGCGCAACAGGAACCGTTTGACCGTACTGCACTGGAACAACTAATGCAGCAGTTTTTGGACGACAAGCAGATAAAGGTCAATCAGATAATTCACAGCCTTCGCGTTGCCGTTACAGGTAAGGGGGTCGGTCTCGGTATGTTTGACACACTGGAAATCCTCGGCAGGGAAAGCGTTCTCCAACGCATTGACCGGTCTTTGACGCTGTAACAAGCGGATAAATAACGTACTCTA
>JAITQJ010000139.1 GCA_031288955.1 Planctomycetaceae bacterium
CGCAGTTTCGCCGCCCGGTAAAATGCCGTTTCACCGCCCGCAAAACAAGCACTCGCCAACAAACCGAACAACCCTAACACAAGGGAAAGGAGCAGCATTTCTTAATTAGACTTGTTCCATAACCTATACTATCAATTCCCCGTTGAATATAGCACAGACGAGTTTTGTCCGCAAGAGGAGTCTTCGCCTTCTGTTGCAATAAAAAAAACCGCTGAACTTACGTTAGCGGCTCTGTACGGCAATCTGCACGCAATTCGTGTGAAACCTCTTGACGGGCATCTTTATTTATGTTAGAACTACAGCCGTACCGCTAATCATTACCGAAGGAGAACTCTATGCACATACCTGATGCTATGCTACAAGGAACGGTCTGTCCCGTTACCGCCGCCGTTGCCGCTCTCGGATTGTCCGCGACCGCCTACGCAGCCTGGAAGACCGCTAAAAAGCCCTCGGCACTGTCCTTTGCCGCCGTCAGTGCCTTGATTTTCGCTGCTCAAATGCTGAACTTTCCCGTTCATTTCGGCACTTCAGGACACGTCCTCGGTGCCGCACTCGCCGTCGCCCTGCTCGGCACACCATTCGGCATACTATCTATGTCGCTCGCCGTGTTAATGCAGTGTCTCGTCTTTGCCGACGGCGGTGTAAGCGTTCTCGGTGCCAATTTGCTCAATATGGCAATAATTGCCGCTCTGCCCGCCGTCATCGTTCGGAAATTCATTCTGAAAGAGAACACCGCCGCTGCCGCAAAAGCAACAATGTACGGTGTCGCCGCCCTGGTCAGCGTGCTGCTCGCCTCGACCGCTTGCAGCGTTGAACTCGCCGCCGCCGGTGTCGTGCCGTTGGGCAAAGTGCTGCCGTCAATGCTGTTCATTCATCTGCTCATCGGACTGTGTGAAGGCGCGTTGACCGCCGCATTGTACCCGGTGTTTGCCGGACAGATTCAAACGGCAGATAACAAACGCTCCTGGCTCGTTCCGTTCGGGGCGGCAATCCTTGCAGCGTTCGTATTAAGTCCGTTTGCCTGTCAATCGCCGGACGGTTTGGAATACGTTGCCGGTATGCTCGGCTTCGGACATTTGTCGTCCGCCTTTTTCGCCGCACCGTTTGCGGACTATTCCGTGCCGCTCTTGTCGGCAGGAATGTTCTCGACGGCAGCAGCGGGACTCATCGGCGTTGCACTGATGTTTGCTTCCGGCTACGGCTTGCGCCGGTTGTTTCGATAATTAATAAGGGGCAAAGCGGCGGAGCGATAACCTCCGCCTCTTTATACTGCCCCGCTCCTTTAATTTTGCCGGTTATATGGTACAATACTCTATTCGGGCTTTTGCGTTATGAACAAAATGTCTGAAATTTCCGGTGTTATTACGTTCGTTGTCTGTCTAGGGGGTCAGTTTGTCCATCCGAATCTACGCATTAGCGAAACAATTACATATCGACAGCAAAGTCGTACTCGATGCTATCAAGTCCGCCGGTATCGAAGGGAAGGGACCGTTGTCCAGCCTTTCACCGGAAGAGGCTCGTATTGTTGGGGAAAAAATAAAGCCCCAGAAACCCGTTAAAACCGGCAATAAAGCCGATGCGGAGTCAAAAAACTTCGCCCGTCCGCCAGTAGCGGCAGATGTAAAAGTCCGCAATCTTGATGCCAAAGTACGGACACCTGCCGCTCCAGAGCCTGTTGATGTAAAGCAGCCTGCCGAACCGGTCAGCGCAAAGGACAAATCGGCGGCAGTCGTTGACGACACAGCGAAGAAGAAATTGCCGAAGCCGGAGCAGAAAGCCGAAAAACCGGCAGCCGCTTCAAAAAAAGGGGGAGGGGCTGCAACCTCTGTTGATAAGCCGGAAGAGCCGAAGTTCGTCAAAACAGACCCAAAAAAAGTGGTTGGTCCCGTTAAAGTTCTAACTCCGCCGAAAAAGGATAAGTCGGCAGCAGATACTTCTCAACCGGAAGTTGCTGTGGAAAAACCCGACCCGGTACAAAAATACGCCTTACCGCCGGCACTTGGAAAGATGGAGTTGCCTGCCGGAACGAAAGGCGGTTGGGCGGGGAAACGGGAACAGGCAAAGAAAAAGAAAGACGAACCGAAACGCAAAGAACATTCGCCGGCATCCGCCAAAGGGAACAAAGACGAACCGAGACGGCGTGACCGCGACGAACACCGTTCGTCTCAACCAAAGCAACCAAAGCGTCCGCAGCAGCCGATAACAACCGGTTATTCGCAGCAAGGCTATGCCGCTGATGTCCGAAAGCAGGACCACGTCGGTCCGATGCGGCAAATTGCAGACCGGGTGAATAACCGCGGGGGCGGCGAACCGGAAAGCGAACGGCAGCGTCCGGCACCGGGCGGCATCCTGCTTGCTTCTGTGCCGCAGCATACACAACTTCGGCAGCGAAAATCAACTGAACCGGCACCGATGAAGCCGGACGAAAAATTGCCCGCCAAACTCTTGAAGAGCAGTAATGCGGCGGAACTTGTCAAAGCGCATATCCGCACTCACGCTGAAAAGCAGAAGAAAAAGGAAATTGAACGTAAAAGTCTTGAAGGAAAAGGAAAAGTCAGAGGCGATAAGCGTAGAGTCAACAATGAAACGGATGTCAATGCGGTTTTTGAAGCCAACAAGAGAAAACGTCTGAAAGCCAACCGCCGGTCATCGCGGAGCGACGATTATGACGGGGTCGTTTCGCCTCGTTCATTGCAGCGAAAACGCAGCCGCGGCAAGTCGCTCGTCAATACTGCCGCCCCTCGAAAGTCAGATATTGTGATTCAATTACCGTGCAGCATAAAGCAATTTGCCGAAATAACAGGACTTTCCGTATCCGCCGTGCTGCGAAAAATGCTCGAAATGGGAGTGATGTCGAACATTAACGCAATGCTTGACAGAGAGTCTGCCGAGTTGCTTATGACCGCCTTCGATTTGCAGGCGGCACTGCGCGATGAAGTTACACTTGAAGGGCAACTCGTTGCGGCAGCGGAAGACGACCCCGACCCGCCGGAACTGCTCAAACCCCGACCGCCGGTTGTTACGGTTCTCGGACACGTTGACCACGGAAAAACAACGCTGCTCGATAACATTCTGCACCTGAACGTGGTGAGCGGCGAAAAGGGCGGTATCACGCAGCATATTCGGGCATACCGCGTCAAGACGGAAAACGGACAGGATATTACGTTCGTTGATACTCCCGGTCACGAAGCCTTTACCGAAATGCGGGCAAGAGGCGCAAATTGTACAGATATTGTTATCCTCGTTGTCGCTGCCGATGACGGCGTGATGCCGCAGACCGAAGAGGCAATTTCGCACGCCAAAGCCGCCGGTGTACCGATTGTCGTGGCACTCAATAAAATGGACTTGCCCGGCATAAACGAAGACAAGATTATTCAGGAACTGGCGCAGCACGAGTTAATGCCGAGCGAATGGGGCGGCGATACCGAAGTGATTCGGTGCAGTGCGCTAACCGGTATGGGAGTCGGCAAGTTGCTTGAAACCGTGCAACTGATTGCCGAAATGAACGAATTGAAAGCGAACCCCGACCGCAAGGCAGCCGGTATGGCGCTTGAAGCCGAACTGCAAGCCGGTCAGGGAGTCGTTGCGAAAGTATTGGTGCAAAACGGGACGCTGCGTTCCGGCGATGTGGTGCTTTGCGGAACAGCATACGGACGTGTCCGGGCAATGTACGATACGCTGGACACAAACAAGATTATTGAATTTGCAACGCCGAGTACGCCGGTTAATCTGGTCGGTCTCGATGCGGCTCCGCAAGCCGGAAGCAGGTTTATTGTTCTCGACGATATTTCCGATGCCCGCCGTATTGCCGAACAGCGGCACAAGGACGAACACAACACTGAATTGGCTGATAGCCATTCACACGTGACGCTGGAAAATCTGTTCCAGCGGATTATTCAGACGAATACGGTACAGACGTTAAACGTTATTATCCGTGCGGATGTCCGCGGGTCGATTGAGGCGATTCGTAAGGAACTCGGCAAACTGGAGCATCCTGAAGTCAAAATCAAAATACTTCAGGCAACGGTCGGCGGAATTACGGAGGGCGATATTCAACTAGCGGCGGCTTCGGATGCAATCGTTGTCGGCTTTAATGTCGTGCCGGACGAAAATGCCCGTGTATTGGCGGATAAGAAAAAGGTTCAAATACGGCGGTACGACATTATTTATAATCTGACAGACGACATTAAGAAGGCGTTAGAAGGAATGTTGAAGCCGATAGAGCAGGTAAAGGAACTTGGTCGGGTATTGGTTCAGCAGACGTTTGTTATCAGCCGCATTGGTACGATAGCGGGCTGCCGTGTTACATCGGGAACGATAGAACGGGACAGCCGGATGCGTGTTATCCGCGACAACCGGATTATCGGCGAGTATCCGCTGGATTCGCTGAAGCGTGAGAAGGACGATGTCAAGGAAATCCGCGAAGGTTACGAATGTGGTATCAAGTTGAAGGGTTTTAACGACATCAAAGAGGGCGATATTTTTGAAGCCTTCAAAATCGAAGAAATCGCCCGAACGTTTTAGCCGTCCGAACCGCTGAAAATCGATGTGTTGATTATCAAAAAGCGTTCCAACGTTGTCATCAAAAAGAACATCGGGCAGGATTTTCAAACAGTGCAACGTTGTTGAATACAAAAAGTCCTGATGACCGGTTTACAATTTGGGACTACCATAAAACGCAGTGTTATTCACGGTTGTATGCGTCGCAGCATAAAATCAGCGTTGACGGGATGTTACGTACCCGGTTTCAGACCGTTCCTAATACGGTTCAGGAAAGCATTAAGTCATATACCGACTTAATCGTTTTGGATTCCCTGTTAGAAGCGGCGGTTACCTGCGAAAGCATTTCTTGCGGACGAAACTTGTCTGTGCTATACGCAACTGCAAAATGAAAATTCAGTTACCGAACAAGTCTATTGGGGGATGCAGCGTTATTGCCCCCTTTTCTCTTTCTGCTCTCGCTCTTCCTGTTTTAGCACTTCCTTGTCGATGCCCGCCATCAGAGCGGCAAGATTCGTATCATTGGGCAACCTCACATCCGCAAACTGAAACACCGTCCGGGCATCACTGAAGCGGCGTTTCATCGCCAAACCGTATATCCAATGATAGAACACGTGCAACTGATTCGTCTTGAAATTCTTGTATGACGGGTCAAGTGTCAATCCCTGGTCTAATAAAATCGCTGCGATGTCAAAACGTTCTTCGCCCTTCACTGATGTCAATTCCAGAGACCAGTTGTTGATTGCCGCCATCAAATTGCCCCAAGCCGTTTGATTCTCCGGATCAAGATACATTGCCTTCACGTTCGCCGCCGCGGCTTCCGCAAATTGTTTTTGTGCGTGTTTGTCCACGCCGATATTGTAGTAAATCGTCGCCGTCAACTGTACCGGACTAATTTCACGCAAACCTCTCGCTAAATCCTCCAGATTTTCTATCGGCTTGAGCGGCGCAGCCTCCTCCGTGTTGCCAGCGGCGTTATTGCCCGTCTGCGGATTGACCGGTGCCGCTTGCGGTCCCGCCCGAAGCATCGTGGCGTTGAACCGCTCGGCATTGCTCTTTAACGCAAACCACGTCGGACAAGTCGTCTCCAAGTCCATCGCATTGCCGCCGAACTTCACTCGGCTCAAAGCGTGACCGGGCATTTCCAAAGCATACACGTCCAAGCCTGCTTTTTCCGCAAGGCAATTAAAAAGGACGGTAGCACTGACACAGTTAAAATGTCCCGTCGCCATCACTTTGCCGACTTCCGTACAATCAATGCTGTAGTCTTTCGTCAGGATTTCGCGGTGCATCGCTTCAAAAAGTTCTTTCGTCAGCACTTGCGGAGTCAGCGTGTTGTTGATTTGCAGTTTTGCTTTGATTTCGGCAACGAGCCGGTTCAGCCGGTCTTCGTATTTTTTAATCAATTCGGGGTCTCTGATGCCTTCGACAATCAGAGCGGCGCGGAACAGGTCGAAGTGATTCCAGCGTCCGTCGGCAGCATCAAGCAGCAGAGCGCGTTCAACGGGGTCAACGTTCCGAATGATAACGGAATACTGTTTTGTTACCGCCGTTTTGCAGCGGAGCGGAACGATGTAACTGTCGGGAGTGAGACTTTGTTCCGAAGCCGGTTGAATACCGGAGAACGTAATAACATCCTGACGAACGGGGTCGCGGTCGGCGGCGATTGCGGAATTGAAGAGCAGAATTCCGGCAAAAATAATCAGGAACCGGTAACGTAAACGGACTGCCGTATTCATAGCAAATGCCTCCTTGCGGTCAACGAAAATGCACAGCATCATTTGTAAGGTACCCTATTTTATCAGGTACAGCAAAAAAAGTAAAGAGGACTATTTCCTCCCACTTGATACTGCTTTTTTAGCCCGATGTTTGACAAAATCCCGCAGAATGTATCCAAAAATACAAATTCAGTGCCGCTAAAACTTCCGCGGTCTGACTTTTCCCTGCACTCTGCCGGGCAAACCTTGTATCCGCAGGAAACCGCCGGCATCGTCCTGATTGTACGCTCCGCCGCCTTCCATCGTGGCAATTCCCTCGTCGTACAAACTGTTTTCGCTCGACCTGCCCGCAACCGAAATGTTACCCTTGTACAGGTTCAGTATCACTTCGCCGCTTACCGGCTTTTGCGATTCTTTGATAAACGCCAGCAGCGCATCCATCTTGGCGTGATACCAGAAACCGTAATAGACCATTTCGGCAACTTCCGGTGCCAGTCTGTCGCGCAGATGCATCAAATCCCGGTCAAGCGTCAACTGTTCTGCGTAACGGTGTGCTGCATACAGCACTGTCATTCCGGGTGCTTCATACACGCCCCGGCTTTTCATTCCAACAAACCGGTTTTCGACCATATCGACCAAGCCGATACCGTTGCGTCCGCCGATTTTGTTTAACTCCTTCACGATGCCGACGGCATTCTTTTTCTTTCCGTTGACCGCGACAGGAACACCGCTCTTAAACAGAACGGAAACCTGCTCAACGGCATCGGGGGCGTTGTTCGGCGTAACGCACATTCCGAGTTCAACGGCATCGGCACCGCAAACGTCTAACTTTTCGAGTATGCCCGCCTCATAACTGATGTGCAGGCAGTTTTCATCGCTGCTGTACGGTTTTTTAAGCGATGCTTTTACAGGAATGTTCTTTTTGTTACAGTAATTGATAAGTTGCGTTCTGCCGGGAAAGTCTTTACGGAACTTTGCGTTCCGCCACGGAGCGATGATTTCGATGTCGGGATTCAAGGCTTCGGCGGCGAGTTGAAACCGGCATTGGTCGTTGCCTTTACCGGTTGCTCCGTGAGCATAAGCACTTGCTCCGACTTTCTGGGCAATTTGCAGACAGACTTTGGATATAATCGGTCGGGCAATGGATGTGCCGAGCAGATATACGCCTTCGTATTTTGCCTGCCATTGAAGAACGGGAAAGGCAAAGTCGCGGCACATTTCGTCTTGTACATCGACAATTCGGGCGGAGGCTGCTCCGATTTTCTTTGCTTTGTCGAGCGTTGCCTGCCGGTCCTCGCAGGGCTGACCGAGGTCAACATAGACGGCGTGAACATCATAACCTTGGTCCATCAGCCAGCCGAGAATGACGGAGGTATCAAGTCCGCCGGAATAAGCCAATACACAGGATTTCTTCATTACTATTGTCTCTAAAAGTAAAAGTACAAATGTAGCGGATTGCGTAAAAAAGTCAAGCGGAGCAGAAGCCGGTTTTTATCTGCGGTACTTTATTCGTCCAGCCCATTCGTCCCCCGTTGAGAGATTTCACTCCCCTTGCGTTGAACAACTTTACATTCCGTATATGGGATTGTCTTCTTTACAAATACCGAAAATGCGTTATAGTGTAGTGCGTACAGGGAGAAGTGCCGTGCCGATTGAAACCTTTTGTCCTAATGGACATCATCTAAAAACAGATGATACGAACGCCGGTAAAACGGGAAAATGCCCCATTTGCAAAGTTCCCGTCACGATTCCGATGCCGCAAAGGCAGACGGTTAGCGAAAGCACTGTTGTCAAGATTTTGGGACAAATGAACGCAGCCGACTCAAGAACCGTGATGGCTCCCCTGCGAAATAAACCGCCGGTAACACCGCAACCGGTGTCCCGACTCAAGGCTTGTCCGAATTGCGAACGAAAAATCGACTTCGGTTACCAAATTTGTCCGCATTGCCAAAAGCAACTGACCGGTTTGAACGATTTCTAATGCCGCCTAGTCCGGTACGGTCGCCAAAAATGTTTCGTACATTTCATCTAATTTGCCGTACGGCAAGCCCGTCAAATGCCGCAGCGAGTCTGTTTCGGCTTTACCGCTGTACACGTCCCGCAGCAGCCGGCACAACGCCGGTCGGTATTTGCCGTTCCCGGCGAACATCAACAAATGCACCAGTGCCGCCGAGCGGTCATAAATCTTCACAATATCCTTGCTCTGCTGAACCTCTGATGCCGTTAATGTTACTAACTTCTCCGCCGGAAGCCGGTACTGCTGCCCGAAATGATAGACCTTTGCCGCATAAAGCCGGTTGTCCGTTATATCGCCGACGCTGCACTGCGTTTTTGTTGCGTTAAACGTTTCCATAAAAAGTGCCGCTCCTTCGACAATCCAGAAATTGGCTCCTGCGGACACTTTTTTCCCGCCGAAGATTTCGCTGCATAACTGATGCGTTACCTCGTGAAACAGTACCCGGCGAAAGTCTTCGTTCTTCTCCGCAAAGAAGAACGCCGTCGCCGCTTGCGGATAATAAAAGCCGTTTGAGCGGGCAATACCGGAGTCATAACGGCGGAGAAAAAAAACGTATTCATTCTTGTTACGAAAAATACGGATACGGTGTTTTACTGTATCTTCTGCCGTATTCTCTTTGTTCCAGAGCGTCTGCCACAGAACATAAAAGGCTTCTAAATCCCCGCTGATAGTCTCCGCCTGTTTTTCCGGCAGCGGTGATTGAATTTGAAAATGTTTTTCCGGCGAAGCCGCCCGCGGAAAAACAAGCGTCTGCGTTTCATCTGCATACAGCAGAACAGAAAGAACGGAGAATGAAAAATAAATAAAGAAAACGCAAACGGTACAGCAGCGAACGCAGCATAAATACTGCCGCAGCAATGTTTGATGTATTATCTTGTTCATTGTTATCAGCATCCGGCTGCGAGTTTCTCAAATCCTTCGATGATACCTTCGATAACATTGCGTATGTTAATTTTTGTTACAACATCAACCGAAGCGGCAAACTCCGGTATGCGCCGCTTGTCAAAGACAGTCATTCCCCGCGTGATTTTGCCTTCTGTTTCAATTTCGACTGCCAACTCTTCCGTCTCAGCCCAAGCCGGATTCGCCGCCGTCATATATGTTACCAAATCGTGTATATGAATCCCTTCCAGCGCATAGCACTGCCGATACGTCTTGAATGCCGGCATCAGCATACTTGAAAGCAGCGAACCTATTTTCGTCGATATATCCGGCAGCCGCTCAAAATGCTGCAGCGTCAGCAATGCCTGATTGGTGATGTTCAGCGGCACAAGTGTTTTCGTACACGGCAATTCAAACACTTTTTTTGCCGCCTCGACATCATAATAAATGTTATACTCGGCACACGCCGAGATATTTCCCTCGCCGTTTGTTGACCCGCCGGTAATATAAACGTGCCGCAGCAACTTCGGCAACTCCGGGTCAATCGCCGCCGCACGGGCAAGATTCGTCAGCGGTCCGCAGCAAATCACCATCACGTTTTCCGGGTCGCTCCGTACGGCTTCACAAATCACTTTTTCTGCCGGATGATGTGTCCGCAACTCCGCTACCGTCAGCGGCGTGTCGGCAAGCGTATCAATCCCCTGCATATGCCGGTATTCAGAGGCAAACGAATCGCTGGAAACGCCGCCGAAGCCTAACCGGGGCAGACGCGGCGGGTCGAGATACTCAACGATACCCTGCAAGTTGCGTGCCGCTATGTTTGCCGGAACATTACCGCCGGTACTGGTCAATGCGATGATTTCAAACTTCGGGTCAAACAACGCAAGGCACAGCAACAGCGCATCGGCAATTCCGGGGTCAACATCAAATACGACCTTTTTCGGCATTGTACTCTTCAGAGAATACGAATCAAGCACTAATGTTGATTCGGGAAATAACGAAACAACACGAACAATCTATTGTACCAAAGTTTTGCCTGTTCCGCTATCCAAAAACACTACTGGCAACGGCGGTTCGGCATAATCCGGCATATCGGTACGGAAAGCGTCTATTTTTTAACACATACGCACCGCAACGGCTAAAATCTGGAGTTCCGCTTTTAGTTTCGGTATCGTTGTTAAGCCCGTGTGCAAGATTCCGGCAACGATAGCGGCATCGGCATACGCAAGACTGAACGCATCACGTAAATGTTCTGCATTGCCCGCCCCGCCGGAAGCAACAACCGGAACGCTGACCGCTTCGGCAATCTTTTTCGTAATGTTCAATTCAAACCCTGACCGGGTGCCGTCCGCATCAACCGAATTGACAACGATTTCTCCCGCCCCTAAATCAACGGCGTGTTTCGCCCAATCGACCGCATCTTTGCCGGTTCGTTCCCGAAAACCCCGCACTGTAATTTCGTAACCGCTAGGAAAACGTGCCGTATCAGGATTCGCAATCGGGTCCATTCCGAGAACGATACATTGATTGCCAAACGCCTTTGCTCCTTCGGTGATGATAAGCGGATTTCTGACCGCCAGCGAATTGACTGACACTTTTTCAGCACCGGCAAGCAGTACCCGTTCCATATCGGCAAGCGAAGCGATTCCGCCGCCGACGGCAAACGGAATCCTGACGGCTTGGGCAACGCTGCGTACCATATCAATATCTATGGGGCGGTGTTCGGCAGAAGCGGTTATATCATAGACAACGAGTTCGTCTGCCCCGTCATTGTAATACTGCTGCGCCATCTCAACGGGGTCGCCCAAATCGATATTATCCTTAAACTTCACGCCTTTGGTAACACGGCGGTTAATGACATCGAGACAGGGAATAATACGGCGTTTAAGCATAGAGACGGAGACGGCACACAAGGCGCACGAAATATCATAATGCGTTCATCGGCGGTTGTCAAGTATATCGGCAAGACGCAGCAGCGGCGGATATGAATACGCAAAGTCTATTCTTCCGGTATTATTCCCGGAATTGCTTCATATACGTTAACGGAATGTTCAACCATCAGTTCTGTCATCCACGGCATTAAATACGCTAATACCAGTACCATTACAATTATCTTCAAGACAATCGCTATCGTCTGCTCCTGTATCTGCGTCAACGCCTGAAACAAACCGATAAGCAAACCGATAAGCGTCCCCGCAGCGAGAACCGGCATAACAATTATCAATGCCTTCCAAAGCGAATCCCGAAACATATCAACAGCAAATTGAGCGTCCATTATTATACGTATCCCGTTAGTGTACCTACGGAGTAAAACACAATTTCGCCGGGTATGTAGTGTTCAAAACTGTCGAGAAGCATCGTTACAACAAGTTCCCAGCCGTTCATCAAAACGAACAGCATCAGTTTGAACGGCAGTGAAATAATCACCGGCGGAAGCATCATCATTCCCATCGACACCATCACGCTCGCCACTATCATATCAAGCACCAAAAACGGTAAATAAATTTGGAACCCGATGATAAATGCCGTTTTGAGTTCGCTCAACATAAATGCCGGCAGCAGTGCCGCCCACGGAACGTTCCGCCACGTCATCACTTCCGGTGCCTTGTAATCTCTAATATAACCGAGCATTGACAGTACCGTATCGGTATTGCCGCAGCGTTCAATCTGTGCTGCCATAAACTGCCGTACGGGTTTTTCCGCTTTGTTCCACGCAACTTCTAAACCGATACGCCGCTCCTGAAACGGCAGCACTGCCTCCGTGTAAACCTCTGACCATACCGGCATCATTATCAGAAATGTTACAAAAAGCGACAGGGCGGTAATAACCTGACTCGGCGGAAGTTGCTGCGTCCCAATCGCCTGACGCAAAATAGCCAGCACCGTCATTATGCGTATGTACGATGTCGTCATAATCAATATCGACGGCGAGAGCGTAATCACGGTCAGGACGACCATAATTTGCAGCGTCGAAACTAATCCGTCGGACGAACGCAGAAAATCGACACCGGGGAGAACCTGTTCGGGAACCCGCAGCGACATATCGCCGCTCTGTGCCGGTGTTTCAGGATACGGCGGGTCGGGTATCGGCGTACTTTTGAAGCGGTCATCAATCGCCCGATTAACCGCTGCGTTGTTAGAATCGTAATCGTAAGGATGCCAAAGATGCGGTTCCGTCCGCGCCGCATAACGTCCTTCCGGCGGGCGGCGGGGATTGTAATTGTTCAGTGTCGCTTGTCCGAAACAATAGAAAATGGATAATTGAAAATGGATAACGACGCAAGCCGTTAACATAACAGCCCGACGGGAAAAAATTATTTTCCATTTTCCAT
>JAITQJ010000186.1 GCA_031288955.1 Planctomycetaceae bacterium
CTGCCTTTGACAATTCATCAACGCTGGTCTCGCCCTTTATAAGCAGATGAATCCCCTCGAAGAGGAAATTTCTTTGCCCCTCCTTATTCATCTGTTTGCGTATCGCCGCGGGGTCGGGATTTGACAACAGAAGTGCCTTCGTTTCGTCCGAAACCCGCAGCAGTTCAAACAGAGCCGTGCGTCCTTTGTAGCCGACACCGTTACATTCGGGACAAACGCCGCGTTTCCGTTCCTCGTAATCCGGCAGCCGCGTCCGTTTTTGGTACAACTGCTGTACTTGGTCTGGACGCAAGCCTAATTGTTGCAATAATTTTGCGTCCGGGTGATAAGACTCTTTGCAGGAAGGACACAAAAGCCGTATCAAACGCTGCGTCAGCACAGCATTAAGAACAGGCGCAATCGTTTTCGCCGGTACTTTTCCTGATACCAGCCGGCACAGTGCCTCAACGCCGTCTTTGGCACGGAACATCATCATAAATTGCCGCCCTTCTTCAACTTCGCCGCAGCACAGTTGCAGCACATCGGGATTCGATATATCCCTGATGAAGTACACACTGAATCCCTTAAACAGAACATCCGGCAGTACGTTCAGAGGCGACTCGCCTTTACTTGAATCGTACTGCGCTAAAATAATGTTTTCGACTGCTTCGCTTGCCGCGGCGGCATCTTCAACGTTGACAACGTCCCGTGTGAATCGGTCGCAGACACGTTCAAAAACAGATACCGTACTGCGCAAGCCGTGACCGGGCGGAGCGGCAAGTAAAAATACTCCTTTGGGACAGTTGAGTTGATTCATTACAAGCGGCTGCATTTCCGCCCGCATACCGAGTTGTTCCAGATTTTGAAACTGGACACTTTGCGTGTGCATTTGTATCATCACCGCTTCGCCGGTTTTTGTTCCCTGCGAGACAAAATCGAACTCGTATTTAGTCGGCTTGCGTTTTTTTCCCTTTACTCCGTACAAGGCGGTAAATGCTCCCGTTTGTTTGCTGCGGCGGTCTGCCGGTTTACCGCCGATAAGTGTTTTGGCGGATTCGAGCATTTGCTCATATACGTCTTTTCCCTGATTGCCGGCAGGCGTGCGCGGTATCGGCACGAGTTCCAACCAAACCCCGTCAACCTGATGGCGGATAAGCGTTTGCTGCGGCGTGAAGTCAAACATAATCGCCGTTGCCCGGCTTTTGATAGCCTCGTAAAGATTTTCCCGAAACAAATTATACCCCGGCAGATTGCGTGCTGATACCAATCGGGCTTGCCGCATTTGTGCGTCGGCTCCGACAGCATCCAGTTCGATAGCGGGTCCGCCGGAGTATGCTGTCCGTTTTTGTATCGCCAGTTTGATGCCGATTTTTCCCACACCAACGGCGAAAAGATAATAAAGATGTTCGGCGGTCAGCACTTGGTCGGCATCCGGCAATCCTTTGTTGCGTGCCGAGACGTAGAGCAGTATCGGAACAAAACACAGTAATGCGGAAAGAACGAATGCAACCCAAAAAAGAGGAATGAAGAAGACGAGTGTTCCGCCGCCGGCATACAGAGCGGTATAAAAAAGGTTAAACTGCTGCTGTCCTTCTTTTTTAAGCCGTTCCTGGTCGCAGTTCGCCCAACTGGCGCAGCCGACCCAAGCGAGAAACAGTAAAATATACAGCGGCAGTTTTATCGCACTGAAATAATCGCCGGGACCGAGCCAGCCGTCCCTTAATAGTGTTATCTGAATGTTTTCAGCAGCGGCTCGTTCTTGTTCCTGTTGTTTTTTTTGTGCGGCAGCGGCTTGTTGTGCCGCCGCATCCGGTTTCTGTGCCGTTACGAGACTCTCACAACACGTCATCAAAACGGCAGTAAGACAGACAAGCCGAAGCAGGGAAGTGAAACAGCGGAAACGAAACATTGCAAACACAAAAAAACTTCGTCGAAAGACCATTTTATCGGAAATCCGGCAGATAGCAAGAGACAGACGAATAATGCAGGCTGATAGAGTACCTCGGATAAAAATTGACTTTGCCGCCTTGTCTAACACCTTTGACGCGTTTTTTGAGGTATAATATGATAAGAGTGGGGCTTTGTATGTCAGGAAATAATTAAAATGGAACGCTCTATCGCTGCGGCATTGTTTGTTGTTTGTTTTGCATTGGCAGTTGATGCCTTGTATGCACAACCTCCCTGGGGCGATGGACCTCCGCCCCGAATGAGACAGGGCGGCAGTCCCTTCGGCGGAGAACGAAACCGGCAGGGCGGAGAACCGGGCGGCGGGCAGTTTCAACCGAATGATGCCAACCGGAATGCACGCCGTATTGCGATGCTCAAAGGAATGGACTCCAATCAGAACGGGACGCTTGAAGCAAACGAAGTACCGGAGTACCGGCGGGATTTCGTCAACCGAATTGTTACCGAATTAGGCGGCAATCCGCAAGGAACGCTTAATCTCAACGAACTCGAACGTAAAGCGGCAGCACAAACACCGGCAACAGCCAATCAACCGGCGGCAGCATCGCCTTCGGGAAAGACGATACCGGTAATCACCGGCGACCCGCTGGTGCAGCCGTTCGGTGAGAAGACCGAAACGCCGGGTACTGTGCTGACATTTGGACAGCGTGAAAAGACCGCTGCCGCCGCAGCGGCGGCACAACCGGCACCTGCCGTTTCAGCATCCGACCAAATCTTACGCAATGCCAAAGGGATATTGACAAAATTCGATAAGAACCGCAACGGCACTTTAGACAAGGACAAAAGCGAATGGAGTAGTGCGCTGCCGTTCAAAGCCGAAGATGCAGACAAGAATTTGGACGGCCGCATCACGCTTTCGGAAATCGTTGCGGTATCAGGCGGAAAGACGACGGCAACATCGGGTTCGGCAGCAACGGCTGTGAAACGCTCGGAAGCATACGACCAGTTGCCGCAGGGCGTACCGGCTTGGTTTTTCGAGCGGGATAAGGACAAGGACGCACAATTAACGATGACGGAATACGCTGCCGGAAACCGGTGGACAGACGCTTTGGCGAAGGAGTTTCGGTTTCTGGATAAAAACAATGACGGTTTTGCTACGGTTACGGAAATTTTCGCTGTGTTGAAACAGATTGACGAAGAGAAGGCATTGGCGGCGGATAAAGCAAAACGTGAAGCCGCCCGGACAAGCGGTCAGGCAGCCGCTTCAACGGCAACTCCGGCGGAGAAACCGGCGGAAGCGAATGTTGTGCCAGCGGCGAATAATGCCGCCGCACAAACAGTACCGCAGAATGCGCCGTACGCAGCGGGCAGTCAATCGTCAACACGGAGCAACACGAGCATAAGACCATCGGAACGGTCACGCAGCGGACAATCAAGACGAAGGTGAATAATGCCGGACTACTTTCCTTCACGCAGCCGCAAACCGAGATAATTATCGAGTTCCGGTACGGCAAGGATTTTTTCGATGGTTTTTTCCAGCGGATAACTGACCCGTCTGTACGTTATCGTCGGTCTTTCCACAATAACGTAACACGACCGGTTGTCCCGGTCGCGGGGCTGACCGACGGAACCGACGTTGACCATCGCTTTTTTCTCCGTTACCGAGTAGCGCATATTCAGGTCATCGGGCGTGTAAAATTCCCTGTCATCTGTGAAAACGCCCGGCACGTGTGTATGTCCTTGAAAAGAAATATGCGGTATGACAGAAAAGAGTCTTTCCATCTTGCGTTCGTTATAAATGTCGTCCTGAAAAACATATTCATTGAGCGGATTGCGGGGCGAACCGTGAACGTACAACATATCGTCTTCGCGGTGGATTCTTGACAAACCATTCAGAAATTCCCAACGCTCGTTCGCTCCGGGAACCTTCGAGTCTTCTAACTGGTCGCGTGTCCAAAAAATGGCTCTTTCGGCAGAATTATTGAAACCTTCGGGGTCGAAGAGCGATGCCTGGTCGTGATTACCCAACAAACAGAAGGCGGCACGCTCACGGATTTTATCGATACATTCGATAGGATTCGGACCGTACCCGACGGTGTCGCCGAGACAATAGATTCCATCAACCCCTTGTGCATCAATGTCAGCAAGGACTGCTTCCAGTGCTTCAAGGTTGCCATGAATATCGCTAATAATTGCCAGTTTCACCGTATTCCCCGTTAACTGTGTCCGCTAAACTGATATAATATACGATAGTATGTCAGAAATATATCAAATTGCAAGGTAATGGGAATAGGTGCCGCACCGATTGAGAGCATTTAGCCGTCTTTTCTGAAAAACGGCTAACATATTCTAACCTGACAGCAGGGGCGAAAATCGAATAGAACATTAGAGGTTTCCGTTGCACGATAACATTTTGGGGCAGCAGCATTGATGAACAAATACAGCGAAATAGCACAGTTGGCAGGGGGATTGGCTCATGAAATCAAAAATCCGCTTTCGACGATTCGTCTCAATGTGGAATTGCTTGCCGAAGACCTTGAAGAAATTGATTCTCCGCAGGCACGCCGGGCTTTCCGCAAAATCGAAGTTGTCGAACGTGAATGTCGCCGGCTCGAAGAACTGCTCAACGATTTTCTTAACTTTGCCGGTGCGCACCGCCTCGAATTGCAGCCGACCGATGCGAACTGGCTGATTCGTGAAATCATCGAATTTTTCCGTCCGAAGGCAGAAGAATCGAAAATCGACATCATCGAATATCTGGCGAGCGATTTGCCGTCGGTGATGCTGGATAGACGTTCTTTTCATCAGGCACTTCTTAACTTGATTATCAATGCACAGCAGGCGATGCCCAACGGCGGGCAGTTAGTTATCCGAACCCGCAGCGGCGGCAGTGAAATAGCCGTTGACTTGATTGACACCGGCGGCGGAATGGACCACGAAACGCTGCAACACCTGTTCGATGCTTTTTTTTCAACGAAGCGCGGCGGCAGCGGTTTAGGATTGGCAACGGTCAAAAAAATCATTGAAGCACACGGCGGACGTATTGCTGTGCAGAGCGAACTGAATTACGGAACGCAATTTACAATTATTCTTCCGTGCCTGCCCCGCCTGCCGACAGGGTAGTACCAAAAGTGCCAAGAACGCATTTTATTCCAGCGGCTTGAACACGAAACCGGCGATTAACTTCGGATAGAAATACGTACTCTTTGCCGGCATTCGGTCTCCGAGCAAACTTAACGTTTTAATGTGTTCAATCGCCGCCGGCATTACCAACGCCGCCAACGGATAATTGTCCGTCCGCAAACCGCTAACAACTTCGTCAACCAGATGGACATATACCGGTTTCACCGCATCGGAAGTATCCGCGTCTAACAAAGTCTCGACAATTAAGCGGTGCAGCAGACTGACTCCCAGTTCCCGCCATTCAGGATGGTGTTCACGGTCAATTTCGTCCATCTTGGCTCTGCCCGCCGGTGTTATCGTTGTCAAAAGCCACTTCTGGTCCCGTGCCGTGTAAAGTCCAATCGCATCCTGCCGGTTTTCCGACTCAATACGCTGCCAAACCCGATGTGCATCATCAGGACTGCTGCCGACGATTTCCGTTTGGAAACAATCGCCCAGTTTTGCCTGCAATTCTGCACTCGTCAATGCCGCAGCACCGCGAAACAAACGATGTGTCGGCAGCACGATTAAACCGGGGTCTTCCATTGCAATACAAACCATCAACACATCGTTTGCCGGATGTGTACTGTTGAGCAGTCCCATATCGCCAATCTGTTTCCGGTAATTACACGCCGTTTCGTAGCGGTGATGACCATCGGCGATAAAAATCGGCTTCGGTGCCATTGCCGCAACGACGGCGTTGAGTGTTTCGGCATCTTCGACCACCCACATTTGGTGAATCACGCCGAGGTGGTCGGCTGCGGAAACCGAATCGGTGTATTTACCGGCAACGAGTGCTTCTTCGAGCAGAGTTTGAACGGCATTATCTGCATCGGGATAGAGTCCGAAAATTTGACTGAAGTTCATTTTGCACGCTGTTGTCAGCATCAGGCGGTCGAGTTTCGGTCCCGACATTGTGATTTCGTGCGGATACACCATACCATAACCGAAAGGCACGGCACTACAGCCGCACATAAACCCCTTGCGGACATATTTTTGCCCGTTCACCGTGTATATTTGATGATAGACGTACAGTGCCGGCTGTGATTCCTGAACAATAACGCCGTTCTGTTTCCAATTCGCCAACGTCTTTGCCGTCCGGCTGTACCGGTTATTGACTTCATTGTCATCGGAAAACATCCGTTCGAGAATCAGCCGTACAACATTGTTCGGATGTTTCGCATAGAGTTCGTCCTGCAACTCTTCGCCGATAACATCATAAGGCGGGGCAACGACATCGTCCAAATGCGGAATCTTACCGGAACTATAACGGTAGCCTGCAAAGGGAGTTATTTCCATTGGATATGATAATTAGACCTGTCCCACGACATATACTATCGATCTCCCGTTGAGTATAGCACGGACAGGTTTTGTCCGCAAGAGCGAGGAGCGGAGGCCCCCCGATTGTAAAAATTCCAAAAAATAAAGGGACTGGCATAGATAATTGCCTCACAGGCAGGCGATTTTGATGCCATTTTAATCCATTTTTTCAGCGTGGTCAATAGTTGTTTCGCTTGACCGTAATTGAATCGGAACTCACATTCTTTGAGAAACAAATTGAATTTATTTTTGGGAATTCCGTTGAACCTTCGCAGATGTCTCTTCGCTTGATTCCAAAAGTTTTCAATGCCGTTAATGTGATTTTTGCCTTCTGCAAATTCCTTGGAATGATTGATTCGCAGATGCTTGAACTCGGAGACATCAAGAGCATTGTACGA
>JAITQJ010000239.1 GCA_031288955.1 Planctomycetaceae bacterium
GGTGATGCGGAAATGGTAAATCAGGCGGCGCAGTTTTTGGTTATGAAATGCGTTCGCGGCAGCAGTTATCGCGGCGGTTCGGCGGCGGTTAAAGAGATGTTGACACTGCGGGAACACGATATATTGGCGTTTACGCCGGACGGTCCACGCGGACCGGCACGGAAAATGGCACCGGGAGCCGTTTATCTGGCTTCAAAATTGCAAATGCCGATTGTCCTGCTGGGCATCGGTTATGACCGTCCGTATCGGCATCAGTCTTGGGACAAATTTGTCATACCGAGACCGTTTTCGCGGGGCAGAATTATATCCTCGCCGTTTATTCCGATACCGCAGCGTTTATCGAAGCCGGACTTGGAACATTACCGGCAGTATTGCGAAACACTCTTGACGGACTTAACAGACCGGGCGGAGCGTTGGGCGGCAAGCGGCAATCATATTGCCGGTGAATCCGCCGTCTGTATGGGACCGAAATCGTCGCTAATGTATTACGGCTATTCAAAATGTGCCGAAATTGATTAACCCGCTGCCGGTTAAAAATTCGTTCTTGGAATATGAAATAACGAAAAAATAGGAAACTTTATGTATGTTTTTTCATTTTTTGTACTAGACTTGTTTCCTAACTGCCGATGTTTACTCTATGTCTTAATCTGAAAAGACAAGTGATAATCGCGAAGAAACAAATTTATAGTCAATGATTAGATTAACCCGCTTAAATCAGAACGAGTTTATTCTCAATGCCGAGTTGATACGGTATGTTGAGCGTTGTCCTGATACGTTAATCACCTTGACAAACGGCTATACGCTGATGGTGCGTGAGACGCTTGACGAAGTTATCCGGCGGACGGTAACGTATCATCAGGCAAAGTATTTGCTGCCCCGCTCCGAATTTCTGCCTTACCGCAGCGGGGAGTAAGTTTTATCTGCTTCTCGTATAAACTGCTCTTTGTGTTTTGCCGCTGAAACGTTATAATGCAGTGCAGATTCCAGCCGGTCTGATTGTGCCGGTTGTGCAGATATAAAAGAAAAATTGAAGGTTTGCTGCTTTTTAGCCGATTGGCAAGGCATAGCGAAAGACGGAATCGGTATGTCTCCGCCGTTTTGCCCTTCCCTTCAATATAGGAGAAGCCCAATGACATCCCCCCAACCGCTGTCCAGCGAACAAAGTCCTTCACGGCATAAGATTCTTACGCCGGCAAAGAAAATTATCACATCAGTCATCATCTTGCTGACAGGTGCCGGTGTTGCCGCCGTTTTTTGGCAAATGCCCGACCAGCACGCCGCTTTGTACGATATTTGTGACCAGGCAGTCGTTGACCAGCAGGTCGCCGCCGCTCCGCTGCCGAAAGAAGCGATTTCACACGCAACTATCGACGATATTCAGCAAATGTCGCTGCCCGCATTGGATACAAAATTAAGTGCCGATAACGGAAA
Organism: Planctomycetaceae bacterium; assembly: GCA_031288955.1. Lineage (GTDB taxonomy): Bacteria > Planctomycetota > Planctomycetia > Pirellulales > Thermoguttaceae > WRKP01. The sequence continues at coordinate 1,432 of JAITQJ010000239.1, forward strand.
AGGTAAATATGCCCAAGCCTATCCGGCACCGGCGGCATTAGATAATATGTTAAAGAATTCCGCCGCTGACGCTGCAAAGCCAACTGGTGCGGCTGCACCGCGGGAAACAGAACCGGAGTTTGTTCCCCAAAAAGAATTATTGGCAGTACAGAAAATCGAACCGGTACGGCAAATGATACCGGCAGTACCGATAACCGCCGAAACGGTTGATAAAACGTTTCAGGAAAAACCGAAAAACAGTTTTGACGACTCGGCAGTGAACGATGAGATGACGACGCTGTTTCAGTTTGCCGAAAATATCAATGCCGAAAACGCAAGCAAAGCGAAAGATGTACCGGAAAATCCGTTTTCACAAAACATAGCGGCAGCGGCGAATACTCTGAAACCGCTCGAACCGCTGCTGCCGCAGAGCCGCCACGCACCGTTACAACCGTTGTAAAATGCCGCTTACACGCGAAAAATTCGGGGCTGCGGAATCGGTTTTGCAAGGCGTGATATTGGATACGGGCTTGGTGTACAGCCGTCCGTACTCCGAACAAACCGGTAACAATGTTTGGTTCAAGCCGGAAAATATGCAGTTGACCGGTGCGTACAAAATCCGCGGCGCACTTTATAAGGTTTCGCTCTTGTCCCGTGAACAGCGGGACCGCGGACTTATCACGGCATCGGCAGGCAATCACGCTCAAGGAGTTGGTTTCGCCGCCCGGCATTTTAACGCCAAAGCCGTTATCGTGATGCCGGAAACGACTCCGCTCGTCAAGGTCAATAACACGAAGTCTTACGGAGTAGAATTGGTTCTTGCCGGAAACATTTATGATGACGCTTATGCACACGCCGTCAAACTTGCCGAAGAACACAATTACGTTTTCGTACATCCGTTCAACGATTTAGACATTGCCGCCGGTCAGGGAACGCTTGCTTCTGAAATACTCCATCAATTACCGCAGACGGATATAATCCTTGTGCCGATAGGCGGCGGAGGTTTAGCGGCAGGACTGGCAACGCTGGCGAAAATACTTAAACCGGCGGTCAAAGTCATCGGTATCGAACCCGCCGGAGCAGCGTGTATGAAAACGTCGCTCAAACACGGTCAGGTAACCTCGTTACAAAAAGTCGAAACGATAGCGGACGGCGTTGCTGTTCGGACTCCCGGCGACATTGTCTTTCCATACATTCAAAAATACGTTGATGATATTATCACGATTGATGATGAAAAACTTGTCGATGCGTTTCTCGATATGATGGAGCGGCACAAGATGATAGTCGAAAATGCCGGCTTGCTGTCGGTGGCGGCGTTGAAGTATCTGGATGTGAAAGGCAAGAACGTCGTTGCACTGCTTTCAGGCGGCAATATGGACGTGATAACAATATCGTCGCTGGTACAGCACGGATTGCGGAGCAGGGGACGGATATTTACGTTCAGCGTCCGCCTGCCGGACAGACCGGGTGCGCTGTACCGCTTGTCAGGTATCATTGCCAGAGAGCGGGGAAACATTATTGAGTTGCAGCATAATCAGTTTGTTGACATTAACCGCAACAGCGACAAGGGAACGGAATTAGTTGTAACGCTTGAAGCATTCGGACACGAACACAAACACACTATCCTCACGGCACTGTCGCAGGAAGGTTATACGGTTAATTAAAACGAAACCTCTGCGTCTCTTATCATAGCAAAAGGATACAAAATGTGATACGATGAAACACTGTCCGCACCGTTATTCTTTTTTCCTTTGATGAACAACGCATTTTCGGTCGATGTCGAGGACTATTTTCAAGTCGGGGCGTTCGCGAAAATCATCGCACCTGATACCTGGGACACTTGGGTTCCGCGTGTTGCCGATAACACGAAGCGGCTGCTTGATATTACCGCTGCGGCGAATGTTAAGGCAACGTTTTTTATACTCGGCTGGATTGCGGAACGTTTCCCCGGTTTAGTCCGGGAAATTGCCGATGCCGGTCACGAAGTTGCCTCGCACGGCTTTGGTCATCAACTCGTTTATACATTGACGGACGAACAGTTCCGCGAAGATGTCCGTTCGACGCGGAAGTTGCTTCAAGACCTTTCGGGACAGCCGGTATTGGGTTACCGTGCGCCGAGTTTTTCGATAGTTGCTTCTACGCCTTGGGCGCATCGGATATTGGTTGAGGAAGGCTACAGTTATGACAGCAGTGTTTTTCCGATATACCACGATTTGGGCGGCAATCCGCACGCACCGCTTGATATTCACCGTATTGAAACGTCATCAGGAACGATATTGGAATTTCCTCCGGCAGTGATACGGCGTTTCAGTAAAAACATTCCGACGGGCGGCGGCGGTTATTTCCGGTTTTTTCCGTATTGGATAACGCGGCGAATGCTGCGGGAAGTTAATGCGAAGGGTCGTCCGTTTGTGTTTTACGTTCATCCTTGGGAAGTTGACCCCGGTCAACCGCGGATACCGAATGCGCCGTTGAAGAGCCGTTTCCGGCATTACTTAAACTTGCGTAAAACGGCAGACCGTCTTCGCCGTTTGTTAAGTGATTTCTGCTTTACCCGTGTTCACGACGTGCTTTACGCCGGTTGAACGGGGGATAATGAACCGAAAGCCCTCTGAAATCGCAAGCAAGTTTGGCTGACCGGCAAATAACAACCGGTCTGGATATTTTCTAAACAACAGACTATAATGCCTTGTGCAAAGGAACAAATTGCCCAAGAGTCAAAATCATCGCCTAATGCAGAAAATTTTATTCCGGCTGCTCATTTTCAATATAACGTTCGCCGTTGTTCCGTGTTTTGCCGATAATGATAACCTGCTGCGTCAGTTGACCGGCGGCGTTAAAGTCGAAGCCGACGGAACCGTTCGCGCCGCAACCAACGAAGAACTGCAAGCCGCCGGACAATGGCTGACCTCCGTAATGCAGCCGCTTCCGCCGGGTTTGGCAAAAGACAATACTCCCGCAGACAAAAATTCCGCTTCGGTACTGCGGAAAATTTCGCTCAAAAAATTAGACGCTGCCGTCCGTACCGTTGTCGAAGAAAAAGGCGAATTTTCCGATGCCGTCCGCTATCTCGGCGGACTCACTTCGATTCAGTATATCGTTGCCGTTCCCGATGAAAACGATATTATCCTCGCCGGTCCCGCCGAAGGCTGGACAACGGACAATAACGGAAACGTCATCGGTAAAGAAAGCCGGATGCCGGTTTTGTCGCTTGAAGATTTTCTTGTTCTGTTCCGCCTTTGGAACGGTTCGGAAAAACAAAAAATTGTTGCCTGCTCATTCGATTTGACACAGGAAGCCGAAACAAAAATCAATCAAATTCATCGGGACTTTACCGGTATCAGTGCCGACAACGCCGATGCGTTTGCGGTTGCTCTGGAACAGGCACACGGCAATTTACAGATTACATTAACCGGTGTTGCGGCAACAAGCAGGCTGGCGAAAATCCTCGTCGCTGCCGACTTTAAGATGAAGCAATATGCGCTCGGTTTAGAGCCGGCACCCGTTCGGACGCTGCCGAGTTATGCGTCGCTGATAACAGACAAGTCGCCGGAAATACCGACCCGGTTTTACCTCACAGCGGAATATGCTCAAGTGCTGCACGATTCCGCCAAACTAACCTGGCAACTCGGTGAAACACCGCGCTGTCAGCCGAAAGTCAAAGTATTGACGGAGTACGATTATCAGCGGGGACGCATAACGCCGCCGTTGTCCAAAGCATCCGTCAGACCAGACAGGGCAGCAATGAACTGGAGCAGCAAGTTTGAAACGCAATACGATGCGATTGCCAAAAAACAGCCGGTATTTAACGTATTAAAAGACAATATGCACCTGGCTCTCGCGGCGGCACTGATACATCAGGAGCAACTGTTACGAAAAGCGAATTGTCCGCTGCCGATGCTTTCGGGCAGCAGTACAGCAGACAGAAAATTGCGGTCGCTCAATTATCCGAAACCGCTCTCCGTGCCGAGCCGCAGTGCTGTTACAAAAAACGGTTACGCAACGGTTGTTGTCTGCGGCGGTATCGAAATCAATCCGGTTGCCGCTTTGCAAAAGAGCCGTCTGGAAAGTAAAATAGATAAAGACCGCAGC
>JAITQJ010000296.1 GCA_031288955.1 Planctomycetaceae bacterium
CTGTTCTGTTCTGTTCTGTTCTGTTCTGTTCTGTTCTGTTCTGTTCTGTTCTGTTCTGTTCTGTTGCATAGCCCGCTCCCCGTAATGTCGGATTATTAGAGAATAATCCGACATTCTAACAATCGAAATAGATGATGTCAATCGGCGAAAAAACGGTCAAGGGTAAATGGAGCGGGAGCCGCTAGGGGTGTTGACGCTATATTAGACTTGTTCCACCCGCTCGTGTTTAACCGCGAAAGACACAAAAAAACCGGTAACATTTAACGTCACCGGTCTTACTTCCTTCAAATTGACAATTCAAGCCGAAGCGAAAGGCACTATCCTTTTTTTGCAAAGCGTCTTCGCAGCCCGAGTCCAACCAAACCAAGACCCATTATCAGCATACTCGCCGGTTCGGGAGTCGAAACATCCGCACCTTCGTTCCGAGCCGAATCATAAGCAATGTCAAACACTCCGTCCGCACTCCAGAAAAGCCCGCCGCAATATATGTTACTATCCAGCGAGGCGAAAAGGTTAGTGCCGCCCGAATAATCCACTTTCCACGTAAAAGTCAATTCATTGGTTTCCGCTAAATTTGCCAAGTTGACATCAATGTGTTTTGTAAAAGCCGCTTCACCGGTTGCGTCAATATACTGATTCTCACTTTTGCCGGAAAGTACAAGTTCCGATGTGTCGAACTTTAACCCCTCTGTCCTGTAACCTAAATCGCTGAGTCTGGTACCGTTAACGTAAAGGGCTGCCGAAAACCCCGCATAAATATCGTCCGGCAATGGTACTCCTACATTTTGTGAACTCCAGACCTTTACGAAAATGTCCACCACAGCGTCTAAGTCCAACTCGAAAGACGTAAAGTGAGAATTCGCATCCGCTAATCGGAAGGTCTGCGATATTTCCGCATACGGGTCGTTAACATTCGTAAAATTCGTAAATGTATAGCGTGCAACGCCTGCTGTGTCGAGTAAAGTCATCTCGGCTTTGGCAGCAGCGTTAGCATTGTATAACACTGCGATAGCCAAGACCAAAGCGTACTTCTGCGTTCTGTTCATTGGATTTCTCCTTTCAATGCTGTTAGTGATGATTATCACCACGTATGTACTAATATGCGAAGAGCGTGCCAGCCAAAGGAATAATTTTATTTTCGGGCGAAAATACCGCCGAATCGCCCCTTTCAGCAACAACTGGCATTATTTTTCGGTATTGCAAAATAATACAGTGTGTATCATTTTGCAGCGAAAACTCGCCTCTCGTCACTAATTTTACCTCTTCTCCTATTCATTCCAGATTACCTTTGCGGGGAGAAAAGGGTGGTTGGATATTATCTCAAGTCTCCCTGCCCTTGCTGCCGATAAGCGGAATAGGTACACTGCGTTAGGAAAACGTAAAACGGCAAACCCTATCAACGGCAATGGCAAAAAATATCGAAGCACTGGGAATGATTGAAACAAAGGGCTTTATTCCGCTAGTAGAAGCCACTGATGCGATGGTGAAAGCGGCAAATGTCGAGTTTCTCGGTTGGGATAATGTCGGCAGCGGTCTCGTTTCCGTTTTCGTTACCGGCGATGTCGCCGCCGTTAAAGCAGCAACCGATGCCGGGGCTTCCGCTGCCGGACGAATCGGTGAAGTTATCAGCGTACAGGTTATTCCGCGCCCGCACAGCGATATTATCAAAGTCCTGCCCAAGTCCATATCAGAGAAAAAATCAGCGTAACAATTATCGGGAACAAAAAAATGCAAGATGCAATAGGATTAGTCGAAACAAAGGGATTGGTCGCTCTTGTTGAAGCGACCGATGCAATGGTGAAAGCCGCAAATGTGCAGATTGTCAAACGGGTTCAAATCGGCGGCGGACTGGTAACGACCGTTGTCCGCGGCGATGTCGGCAGCGTCCGCGCTGCCGTTGAAGCCGGTGCAAATGCTGCCGGCAGTCTGGGAGAACTGATAGCCCAGCACGTCATCGCCCGTCCCGCCGAAGGTCTCGTTGCCGCCTATTTGAGTTAGGGACAAGGCAGAGGCAAAAAAACCGCAGGGCGGAGGTTAGCCTCCGCCTTTTTGTGCGCGGTGTTTTATTTCTTATTCTTCAGTTCTTCGTACAATTTGTACGCCTGCTCCGGCTTTGCGCCTTTGTGAACAACTTCACGCACGGCTTGAATCATTGCTGCCGGACTATCCGATTGGAAAATGTTGCGTCCCATATCGACTCCCGATGCACCATCACTGATTGCCCGATACGCCATATCCAACGCTTCTTTTTCAGGCAATTTCTTGCCGCCTGCAATGACTATCGGCACCGGCACCGAATTGACGACCTGTGCAAAGTCTTTTTCGCAATAGTACGTCTTGATAACGTGCGCCCCGTTTTCGGCACACACCCTGCTTGCCATCGATAGATACCGGGCATCCCGCACCAACTCTTTGCCGACGGCGGTAACTCCCATCGCCGGAATCGAGTATTTCATTCCTAAATCGACGGTCTTTGTCAAGTTGCGGATAGTCAAGGCTTCGTGCTTGGGGTCGCCGACAGCGACCATCACGGCGAGAATTGTTGCATTGACGCGAAGTGCTTCGTCAATGTCCATCACACATTCGTCGTTGAGGTCGGTCAGAATCGTTGAACCGGCAGAGAAACGCAGGGACAAGGGTTTGCGGACAGTCGGCGGTACAATGCTCCGCAATGCCCCGCGGGTACACATAATGCAGTCGGCATAGTCAATGAGCGGAACAATGGTCAGGTCCATACGTTCGAGACCGGAGGTTGGTCCCATAATGTACCCGTGGTCGAAGGCGAGCATCACGGAGTTGCCCGATTTCGGACAAAAAATTTGTGCCAGCCGGTTTTTCACACCCCAATCAAGACTGGCGGAACCTTTGAGGAAGAAACCATCGCTTTTCTGGGGGATACCGATACCGTAATTTTTTCCTGCTTGAATACTGTCGTTGTCAGGCATTTTTATTTAGGGGTTAAATAGTTACAACGAAAGATTCTAACAGAATTCGGTGCGGGGGTCAATCAGAGCCGACCGTACCGGTTATCCGTCCTTCTTCATCGATTCTTCCCTTAAGAAGGGCATTGACTTTTTGGATGGCTTCAACGAGAATCGGCGGACTTATCGGCTTTGAAAGAATCTGCGTCGCACCGAGTTCCATCAGTTCCTTGCGCTGCTCTTCGTTACCGGCACTGGTAACAACCAGCACAGGCGTACCGCTTAAGCGGGGGCTTGCCGAGATTTTCCGCATCAATTCGATCCCGTTCATATTCGGCATCGTTAAATCGGTAACGAGCAAGTCGGCTTTAATCTCCTTCATACGGAGTATCGCTTCACTGCCGTCGGAGGCCTCAAAAAAGTTAGCATCACCGAGACCGGCAATCTCCAGGCATCGCCGAATAAACATTCTCGCCAAAGCAGAGTCATCTGCGATTACAACGTTCTTAATCATTGTTATTTCGGTTATAGTTCCCAATCCGGTCTGCCCGGACACGACAACACGATACGTCCTGAATCCCGGTACAACGTTACTGTCCGGCTGTGCGAACCGCCGACATCTTCAGCGACAGCCCCCAAACCGAACTGCCAAAGGATTTTTTTTGCCGCCAATGCGTTCCGTTTCCCAATGTTAAACGTTCCGTTCGGGTCAGCAACATTTGCCCCGCCGCACATTTTGACAATCAGACTCGACGGTTTTGATAACGTTCCGGCTGTCTTTTTCATCATCTCAATCAGTGCCGGTATTCCTGTATCCGCAAAGTAACCCGGTAATTGTTTTGCCCGTTCCGGCGAAACATTAGAATCAGGAAGCGCAATATGGTCCATCCCGACGCATCGGGTTACCCTGTCGAGAATCATCACGGCAACACACGAACCGAGTGCCATTGTGCGTACCACTCCGCCCGGCTCTTTGGTCGCGCCGTAATCTCCGACTCCAAGCATTATCCGCGCCGATGTGTTAGGCTGCATTTGTCCTTATTTCAGGAGTCCTACTAAAGTTTGTGCGATTCTCGGTAACGGAACAAGTGCTTCCGCCCCGCCCTTATTATATGCTTCCTTCGGCATTCCGAAAACGACACACGTCGCTTCATCTTGGGCGATACATTTTGCACCGGCATCGTGCATTGCTTTCATTCCGTTCGCTCCGTCCGCTCCCATACCGGTTAACATTGCCCCGACGGCTTTGTTGCCGACGTTTTTTGCCACGGAAAACATCATCCGTTCAACAGAAGGGCGGTGTCCGCACATAAGCGGTGCGTCAAAACACTTGACCGCCCAGCCCATACCGCTGTGAACAACCTCCATCTGCTTGCCGCCTTGGGCTATCAGGACTCTGCCGTCGTAAATCAGGTCGCCGTCTTCGGCTTCTTTGACGACCACTTGTGCCAATCCGTTAAGCCTGTCGGCAAACATTTTTGTAAATCCCGCCGGCATATGTTGTACGACAACGGTTCCGACAAAATTTTTCGGCAGTCCGCAAATAACTTCCCGCAACGCTTCGGTACCGCCGGTTGAAGCACCGATAGCACAGATGCGTTTCGATAGAACCTGACCGGCATCTTTGCGGATACCCGTACCGGCTGTACCAATGTGTTCAAACTGCTTGTTTTTCCAATGCGAAACGTTAACCGTTGAGGCAATTTTGATTTTTGTACAAAGTTCCTCAATCATTGCCGACAAATCGCCGCCTTTGGGCTTTGCGACGAAATCAACGGCACCGGCTGTCAGAGCATCAAGTGTCGTTTTTTGTCCGCGTTCGGTAAAACTGCTGACCATCACGGTTGGAATCGGATACTGCGGCATTAGTTTACGCAGAAATTCGACACCGGTCATTTTGGGCATTTCGTTGTCCATTGTCAGGACATCGGGACGCAGTTTGACTATCATATCCCGTGCCTGATAAGGGTCTCCGGCGGCACCAACTACGTTGATGTTCGGGTCTTTTGATAAACCTTCGGTCAGTATTCTCTGAACGAGCGGCGAATCATCGACAACTAAAACACGGATGATATGAACAGGCATAGCATTACAAGTTAAACCGAACAGCCGATTGTATTATATCCGCTTGATTAGGAGATGACAAGAGGCTGCGGACGGGAAATTCGTCCGAATCCGGCAGTTATTCTGCATTTTACATCCCCGATGGCGGTTATTTCTTAAACCAGTTGCCGACTTTACCTTTAATGGAATTGTTGTACTCTTTCCGCATCGGAGTCGATTCGATAATCGGGACAAAGGTTTGTGTGTTCACCAGTTCTAACGTCAGTTTGTAATCCCGCTGCATATCTTTGTTGTCCTGCGTTGTTCCCGACGTTATCTTGGCAAACAGCAGATAATCAACCGGCGTTCCGCCGCGTCCCATCGCCGAGGTGAACATCCGCATATTTTCCTGCATAAACAGGTCATCGGGACGCAGAGTCAAAGCCCGCAAACCGGCGGTAACAGCACGGTCGCTGACAATTTCAAATTGGTCGGATTCCGATATTTTTTCGAGTATTGCCGTTTTGAGGTGTTCTTTGAAATCGCCGAGTTCTTCCATACCGGCGTTCTCTAAACTGATGAAACAAACTTTGCGTTTGCCCTGCGGAAATTGCGGTCCGTCCTGAAAGGTAACCTGCTGAATCGGTTCGGCGGCGGCACGTCCGAGCAGCTTTCCGACGGCACTGTGGACAATCGGGTTGTAAACTTCTGCCCCGGCACGGTTGCTGCCGACTTTATCGCGTTCGCCGATGTGCATCAGCCGGGCTTGGGTTCCTTTGCAGCCGAAAGCGGCAAAAGATACGAACAACACAACAAACAACGAAGCGGCAATTTGATAGCGGTATTTTGTTTTCATCGGTCTCAACGGGAGCGAATAAAAAGTACGTGCCGGTATAATAACAATTTCCGAAAAATAAATAAACGTCAATTTTATGCTGATGCGGCGGTATATCGGCTAACTTGAACGTAATATTCCGTTTTCAAGAATACTTTGACGTTTGGTTCGTTGGGCAAGAACGGGGTCGTGTGTAACGATTATCAGCATTGCCGTTTGCGTCAGTTCTAACAGCAAGGTGCCGATTTGTGCCGCCCCGTTCCGGTCAAGATTGCCCGTCGGTTCGTCTGCTAACAATAACGCCGGTTGAAAAACCAAAGCACGGGCAATCGCCGTTCGCTGCCGTTCGCCGCCGGATAACTCCGCCGGTCGATGTTCCAGCCGCTCCGACAAACCAACCCGCCGCAGCAATTCCGCCCCCCGCTCCCGCAGCGGCTTCGTAATCCGCCCAACTGACAAAAACGGCATCAGCACATTCTCCAGTGTGGTACACTGCGGCAAAAGATGATGGTCCTGAAAGACGAAACCGATTTGCTCGCGGCGAAACTTCGGCAAGTCCCGCTCCGGCAGTGATAAAACATCAACGCCGTTAAGCATTACCGTGCCGGACGTTGCCGGTTCTAATGAACCGAGTATGTTAAGAAGCGTGCTTTTACCCGAACCGCTCGGACCGGCAACCGAAAGACTTTCGCCGTTTTGGAGTTCAAAAGAACAACTCTGCAAAATATCCAATGCCCCTTCACGGATTGGATACGATTTGCAGAGTTGCGAAACGGACAAAGACACAGCATTACCACGCAAAATGGGCAAACGCCTTGTTTGCTTCTGCCATACGGTGAACGTTTTCACGTTTTGTGTAGGCGGTGCCTTCCTTGTTGTAGGCGTTCATCAGTTCGTTTGCTAATTTTTCGTGTGTCGGCTGTCCTTTTTTGTCCCGCACGGCACCGAGTACCCAGCGGATTGCCAAAGACTGCTGCCGGTTTCTCTGCACGGGTATCGGAACCTGATAGGAGGAACCGCCGACTCTTTTGGAGCGGACTTCAATGTTCGGCTTGATATTATCAATCGCCTGTTGAAAAACTTCAATCGGCTCCTTATCTGCCACTTTTTCCTTGATGATACTCAACGCCCCGTAGAAAACTCCTTGGGCTGCCGACTTTTTGCCGTCCCACATCAGCGAGTTGATAAACTTGCTCGCCAACAGAGAATTGTAGAGCGGGTCAGGCTTTAACTGTTTCTTACTTGCGGTGATACGTCCCATTATTTTTTCCCTTTCGCACCTTTTGCTGCTGTTTTTTGAATTTTCTTGGCACCATAGCGGCTTCGGGCTTGTTTCCGCCCATCAACGCCGGTAGAATCAAGTGTACCGCGGATAACCTGATACCGAACGCCCGGCAAATCCCGAACACGTCCGCCGCGAACGAGGACGATAGAGTGTTCCTGCAACGAATGACCTTCACCGGGAATATACACGGTAACTTCTTTGCCGTTAGAAAGCCGGACTCTCGTAATCTTCCGCAGGGCAGAGTTCGGCTTCTTCGGCGGCATTGTCCGCACCAAAAGGCACACGCCCCGTTTTTGCGCACACTTGTCGAGAACAGCGGCTTTGCTCTTATACGTCTGTTGGATACGGTTTTTGCGTACCAGTTGGTTTATCGTCGGCATATCGATACTCTCTGAAACTGACGTTAGTAATGATACCGTCAAACGGTTTTTTGTCAACAGGGGCGGACTGGTGGTAGAAAAGGCAAATTCAGGTACAATAACGGCACTATGAAAGACGACGATTTATTTCAGGAATCCGCTATGAGTTTCGGAGAACATCTCGAAGAACTCCGAAAATGTCTTTTTGCCTCCATTTATGCGATTGCTATCGGTACGTGTTTCGGCTTCCTTGTCGGTGCGAATGTCGTTCAGTACATTCAAATCCCCGTCGAAAAATCGCTCGCACAGTACAACAACACGCAGTCGGTCAAAAAACTCGAAGCCGCTGCCGAGGAACTTGTTAAAGACGGTTATTCAAAAGAGGTCGGTAATGTCCTGAAAAAATACAATCTGGCACACGAAGAACGCTGGATATTTCCCGGCGAAATCGACCGGCTGCTGCGCAAAGATAAAAAACAAGAGACGGCTGATACAGGTATTCATCTCGATGAAGAACCGATACGTATTATGCTGTTTTCTAAGACTTCCGAACACGCCCGGACAAAGGCGTTGGGTGTGTATGAAGCCTTCAAGATTTACATCATCGCTTCACTGATAGTCGGTCTCGTTCTCGCCTCGCCGTTTGTGGCGTATTATCTTTGGTCGTTCGTTGCTGCCGGTTTGTATCCGCACGAGAAGAAATACGTCTATTATTTTATTCCCGTAAGCATCGTATTGTTTATCGTCGGGGCATTGTTTGCGTTTTTCTTCGTCTTTCAATTTGTATTAGATTTTCTTTTCGGTTTCAACTCCTGGCTGAACATTGAACCAGACCCGCGGATAAGCGAATGGATAGGTTTTGCGCTGCTTTTGCCGGTTGGTTTCGGCATCAGTTTTCAGTTGCCGGTTGTGATGTTTGTGCTGGAACGTGTCGGCATTTTCACGGCGAAACAGTATCTCGAAAAATGGCGGATTGCGGTATTGGCGATATTTGTGATAGCGTTATTATTAACACCGGGCGACCCCGGCAGTATGCTTTTGATGGCAATTCCGTTAACGCTTTTGTACTTCGGCGGCGTATTGGTCTGCAAGGTGTTTCCCCGCAAACCCGGTCTCTTCGATGCCGAAGAAACGGAACCGTGAATCGTTGGGAAAACATAAAGAGGCAGGGCGGTAATCCCTGCTTAATAAGATGAAACCTCGTCTCGAATTAGCCCGAAAAATGGCGAAGGAAGCCGGTGAACTGACGCTGCGGTATTTCAACACCGGCGGCAGTTTTACCGTTGAACGAAAAACCGATGCTTCGCCGGTAACCGCTGCCGATAGAGAAGCCGAATTATTGTTACGCAAAAGGATTAGCGAATCGTTCCCCGATGATGCCGTCTGCGGCGAAGAGTTTCCGCTCAAAGACGGAACAAGCGGCTTCTGCTGGTATCTTGACCCGATTGACGGAACGAAGTCGTTCATTCATCACGTACCGCTTTATGCGGTGCTTATCGGCATCGAACACAACGGACAGAGCGTTGCGGGTGTGATTGCTTTACCGGCACTGCACGAACTCGTCTGGGCAGGCACCGGTTTGGGGGCTTGGCACGAAACGCCGGATTCCGAAGAGCCGCAGCGGTGCAGGGTATCGTCCTGTAACGATATTAGCGAGGCAGTGTTTTTGACAAGTGAAGTCAAAACGTTTGACAAGACGAATCGTTTTGAAGCGTACCGGCGGCTGGAGCGCAGCGTGCGTTTGACCCGGACTTGGGGCGATGCTTACGGTTATGTTCTGACGGCGACAGGCAGAGCGGACATTATGGTTGACCCGCAATTATCGGATTGGGATGCCGGTCCGCTGTTAGTGATTCTCAAAGAAGCCGGCGGCTGTTTTACCGATTGGCAGGGGAACGAAACGATTCACAACAAAGAAGCCGCCGCGACCAACGGACTGCTGCACGCAGCCGTACTGACGCTGCTGCGTTAATGCCAATAAATCTTTATACCGGGGAATTGCTTCTCTAATATGTGTGCTTTCGCTTTGCCGAGAACGGCGGCGGCGGATGCCAGTGCGTCGGCTTGTGCGGCTGCCGGAGCGGTAACCGTTACCGTTGGTGATTCCGTCAAGCCTAAACCCGTCTTCGGGTCAACAATATGAGCATAACGGACACCGGCAATTTCCACAAACTGAAACTTACCGCCGGACGTTGCCGATGCCGTGTTATGCAGCAGCACGTCGTCCCCGCCGTCCATCTTGACTGTCCAGCCATCCGTCAACGGCGGAGCATCGCCGAGCCGCATATCGCCGCCCGCATCAACCAGTTGAACCGTTATCTGATGTTTCGCAACCGCTTCAAAAGCCTTGTCAATGGCGAAGCCTTTAGCAATTCCGCCGAGGTCAAGTTTCATTCCGCTCCTCAAAAGCCGGACACTTTGCGCCGCTTCGTCAATTTCCCAAAGATGATTGCCGGCGAGTTGCTTTGCTTCGTCAATGTATTTTTGTTTCGGCAATTCTTTTTGCCTCCGGCTCCGCCGCCAAAGCCGCACCATCGGACCGACGGTAATGTCGAAAGCACCGTCAGAAACACGGCAATACTCCTTGGATGCTTTCAGCACGGCAAAGAGGTCATCACTGACGTGCAGACTTCCGCCGTTTGTACAAAGTTGCGAAAGTTCGCTCTCTGAATCGTAATCGCTCATAATGCCGTTAAGACGCTGAAATTCGGCAAAGGCATCTTTTGCCGCGGCATCGGCTTTTTGCTGCGACTCGCTGTAAAGAATGATGCGTACCGGCACACCCATCGCCGTCTGTTCATACTCAAAGCGTTCTGCAAAAAGACAGCACGGGGTCAATAAAAAAAAAAAAAACAATCACAAAGAAAATAATGCGTGTAAGCATTAGTTCTGTCCTCTAACGCCGGTTTGTGCGGTTCTGACTCACCGACTCCGCCGGTATCAGTATCTCCATTCCCGGTTTCAAGTCCCGCGGGTCAGAAAGACGGTCAGTATTCATCGCCAATATCTCGTGCCAACGCGCCGAATTATGCAGTTTGTCCATCGCCAATCCTAATAAAGTGTCGCCGTCCTGCACAACATATCTTATACCCTGCGATGCCGTCTGCGCATTCAAACGCCGCTCCTGACGGTTAATCACATTAGCGTATTCCGCCTGCAAAAACTCCGCCGGCGGCACTTCAATCACCGCCCCTTCCGCAGGCTGCCAACCGGCGTTCAACTTTCGGTTATGCACCGCCAATGCCGTATAAAGTAAACTCGTACCGTAAAAACGGTCGCTAATCGTCAAATACGTATCGCCCTGCTGAACGGTATATTGTTCCGTCGATTCCGGCGAACGTTGAATCAATTCCTTCATCCGCTTTTTGAACGTTTTGCCGCCTTCTTCGGAAAACAATTTCGTTTCCGATACTGCCGGTTCAAGACGCAGCGGTGAAACCTCCGCTCTCCGATATGCCGGATTAGCACTAACATACACCGCTTGCGGCGCATCTCTCAACGGCGGCAAACTGTCCATCGCCGGCACTGTGCCGGTTTTTTCGGTCTCCGCCGTTTCTTTACCCGGCAGCAAACCTTCAAGCGATTTCATTTCCAACGGCTGCGCTGCCTCTACGGAGACCGCTGCCGTATTTTTTTCCGTTTTCTTTCGGGGCGTGAAACGCAGTGCCGGCTCTTGCGCCGCCGGTGCTGCCTGCGGCGCAGCGGCTTTCGCCTCTTTCGGTGTAAAACGCAGCGATAATTCCGCCGGCTGCATTGTTTCGTTCGTCCGCAACTCCTGAACCTGCTCTTTCAACTGTGTTCCAAGCGGTTTCGTTAACGGTGATTCGGCTGCTTTCGGTGCGGCGGCAATTTCGGCTGACGGTACCGGATTCGGAACTTTTTCAGGTTTCTTTGCCGTTAAATCCGAATTTAAATTTGAAACAGCCGCTTGCGCACTATCTTTCGGAATGACCGGAGCAACTTCGTTAGCGGCAGCGGCGGGCTTCGGCTGTGTCATTTTCGGCTGCGGCTTTACGGCAACAATCGTACCGCTTTCCGGTATTTTCGGTGTAATTTCTTTCAGCGGGGCAGCAACAGCAGGCGGACGAACGCCTTCGGATTTCTTCGCCGCTATCGGCTGCGTTTTTTCCGGTGCTTTCGGTTTTGCGGCAAAATTATCTTCGGAATGACCGGCATAATTCGATGCCGTCTTGTCATATACCGAAGACACTGCCGCTGTCGGCGGCATAGCCTGAAGCGGAGCAAGTTCTGAATTTTTTGCCGAACGCTTCGCTGATGCCGTTTCCGTATTCAGCGGTTCAAGTGCCTTCAATTTCTGCAAATTCGGCGTATCTTTCTGCCGCCCCGTCTTCGTTTTCGATTGCACTTTGTCCGCTGCCTGTTGTTCGTTCACGAGTTTTTCCGCCGGTTTATCGGACAATTTATCCAACAGATTATCAATGGAATCTGCCGCTTTAACATCGGCAATTTTTGTCTCGGTTTTTGACTTGTCCTGCGGTTGCGGTGCGGCAGGCGTTTCCCAAAGACCATTAGGAATTTGTTCCGCTGCCGGTACCGATACGGCTAACGCTGCGGCAAACGGGTCATCAATACTTGCCGACTCTTTTTTTACCGGTATATCGGCAACCGCTTTCGGCTCTGTTTTTGACTCTATCTTCGGTTCTGCTTTCGCTAAATCGGCAATCGGCAGTGCCGGTACTGCCGGTTGTGGTGCTGACTGCTGCTCAACAGCGTCTTTGGTCGGCGCTGCCTCCGGCGGTTGTTGTGCCGCGGCATCTTCAGTATTCGTCCCGGAAAGAACTGCAACCGGTGCTGCCGGAAAAAACGCCTTATAACCGCCGTACGAACCGGCAAGCACTGCCGCTGTTGCAACGCTTGCTGCCGTTGCTTTAATCGTCCAACGGTAAAAAAGCGAAGAAGCCGGAGCGGGGAGCAAAGAAAGGGACGTACCGGTATCGCAATCGTTTTTATTGAGAGGAGACAAAATTGCTTCGCTCTTCACTGCATTTTCTTCGGTCTCTTCTTCGTCCTCTTTCCAGTGAATCACACAGTACGAGGCTAATGTGCCGAAAACCTTTATGGTCAATTTCCAGGCGGCAGTCGCCAGCGGAGCAACTTTGCGGAAAGAACCTAATACACCAGCGGCGGCACCGGCGGTTTTACCGGCAGCATTGCGGAAAAAATTCATCAGCACGCTCCAGTCGAAACTGTTTTCATCTTCCCCGTCCGTTTCGATATTGATTTGCGCTGTCCGCTTTGTATTTGCGGATTCAGGCATCTTTTCGAACGTATCTCCTTGCGATGGAATTTCCTGAAACATTATGCCGTCTTCCGGCGAATGTTCTATAGACTCTGACTCAACAAAACGCCCGTTATTATTTTTGGGCTTATCCCGTTTTGACATATCTTGCACCCCGTAATTTGGCACTTCTTGACCGGGGATTGCGTTCGACTTCATCGCCGTCGGCAATCACCGGTTTCTTTGTGATAATTTCCCAGCAATCTCCCTGCCTTAATACGTGCTTGACAATCCTGTCCTCCAACGAATGAAACGATATGACGGCAACAATGCCGCCCGGCTTCATTCGTGTCGGTAACGCTTTTAATGTTTCTTCTAACGCTGTTAATTCGTCATTGACCGCAATCCGCAAAGCCTGAAAAGTCCGCGTTGCAGGATCAATGTTCGGCGAACGTTTACCTTTGTTATTCGTTTTCCAG
>JAITQJ010000311.1 GCA_031288955.1 Planctomycetaceae bacterium
TGTGTGCATTTTTGTCCCCCCCCCCCCCCCCCCCCCCGTTTACATAGATTCTCCATTTTGTTGCTCTTTTAAGGTTAAAGTTTGATTGAGTGGGATAATAATGACTTCAGAAAGAGGAGTCAATGGGGAATTTTTTTTTTTTTTCATACATAGGGCGTGTTGACGCTAATTTCTCAAATAAACAGCGATGTTAGCAAGTGCGATGAAGGCGTTATAGGTTTCGTCTAACTTATCGTATCGGGTGAATACTCGCCGGAACTCCTTGATTTTACGGAAGTTACGTTCGACTATGTTGCGGTGTTTGTACAACTCTTTATCATACTTCCACTTGTATCTTCGATTTTTCTTCGGCGGCACCACCGGCTTCATTTTGCATTCTCTTGCCTTTTTGCGGCACGCATTACCCTCATACGCCTTGTCCATCAACAAAGGCTTTCCGTAGTTGATGGAGGTAATACCGCACAGGATATTTGTTACGGAAATTGGTCAACACGCCCTAGGCTTTGTTCCTCGTGAATCCTGTCCGGCAAAACGAATGGAAAACGGACTGGAAAAGCCCGAAATGAGAAAAACGGCAATCTAAATCAGATACTTCACGACCACGAAACCGGCGATGAGCAGCACAGTGAAGGCGATTGCCAATATGTCGAGATATTTGTCTATCCAGGTTTTTATCGGCGGACCAAAAACGAACATCAACGCTGCTACAAGAAAAAAACGCATTCCTCTGCCGACCAGCGAGGAAAATAACAACGTCAAAAGCGAAATCTGACACACACCGGCGGCTATCGTAAAAATCTTATACGGTATCGGTGTAAAAGCCGCAGTAAAAATCGCCAAAAAAGCATTATCGCTGTACCGCTGACTAACAATGTCAAACAATTCCTGCGTGAAACCCGGTATGTATGTAAAGAAAAACGTCTGCGTTGACACCCAAAGTTGATAGCCGATGTAATAACCGAGAACCGCTCCAAGAACTGAACCCAACAAACTGACCGCTGCGTACCAGAACGCCCGGCGGGGTTTACTGACAGACAACGCAATTTGCAGCACATCCGGCGGTATCGGAAAAAATGAACTTTCCGCAAACGACATCACAAACAATGCCGCAGAACCGTAAGGCGTGTCAGCCCAAGACAGAACCCAATAATACAGCCGGCGAAACATTGTGGCGGGAATTGACAAATGAAAGGAAAACGGGGAAAATAACAGCATAAATTGTCCCTTGTTTTTTTGCGTTGTCAATACGTTGATATGAGTGATTCGGTTTTTACCTCAAAATGGAATGATGCCTCTGAAATCGATACGAATTATACCCGCGTGAGTATCCTTGCGGTTGTCTCGCTGTTTTGCGGTATCGTATCGGTATTGCTGTTTTTCAGCCTTTGGTTTACTCTTTTTCCGGTACTCGCCCTGATTTTTGCGCTGTTTGCTCTTTGGGCTATCCGCAATGCCGAAGGGGGATTGACCGGCAAAGGATTCGCCTATACGGCTATCGCATTGTCTGTGCTGTCAGTCGTTTTTGTTACGGTATTTTGGCAGACATATATTGTCATCTTGAATCGGCAATCCGACCGGTTGTTCCGTGATTTTTTTGCGGCGGCGTTGGACAACGATACGCAGCAGATGATGGACTGTTTCACACTGTCAACGGAACGAAAAAAATTGGATGCCGAAACCTGGTGGCAGGAACGCTACGCCAAAAACGGAACGCATTACGGGCTGCATAATTTTGCGGACAATAAAACAGTGCGGACACTTGCGGCACTCGGAAAGAAAGCAAAAATCACGTACTACCGAACGCCGGCACTTGCCGTTGGGGACGAAAATGATACCGTTGTCAAATACTACGCCGTAACATACACCGGCGCAGCGGGAACGCCGGAAACGTTTTTCGTAAAGATGTCTGGAATACGGTTATATGATAAAAAAGCCGGAGCATACGGCTGGCGTATTAGTGCGTATCCCGAATTTATTGTACCGGAAGAATACAAAGAACATTCAAAATAAATGTCAGACCTTGAAATTGCCCGTACGGCTGTGCTGCAGCCGATTGAGAAGATTGCCGAAAAAATCGGTCTCGGCTCCGAACAACTCGAATGTTACGGAAAGTACAAAGCAAAACTGAACGCTGCCGGTTGTGCAGCGTTGCCGTCCGGCAAACAGCAGGGCAAACTGATACTTGTTACCGCCGTTACACCGACTCCCGCCGGTGAAGGCAAAACGACGACCAGCGTCGGCTTGGCGGACGCATTGAACCGGCTCGGCAAGAAAACGATTGTTGCGCTGCGGGAACCGTCGCTCGGTCCCTGTTTCGGTATCAAAGGCGGTGCTGCCGGCGGAGGTTACGCCCAAGTCGTGCCGATGGAAGACATCAACCTGCACTTCACCGGCGACTTTCACGCTATCACATCGGCGCATAATCTTGTGTCGGCAATACTCGACAATCATCTGCACTTCGGAAACGATTTGCGGTTCGATACCCGGCGAATCACTTGGGGACGCGTTCTCGACTTGAATGACCGGTCTCTGCGGAAAATCGTCTGCGGTCTCGGCGGACAAGTTAACGGTGTGCCAAGAGAAACAAACTTTGATATTACCGTTGCTTCTGAAATAATGGCGGTATTTTGTTTGAGCAATTCGCTTGCCGAACTGAAAGAACGCATCGGACGCATTATCGTCGGTTATACAGCAGCAGGCGAACCGATAACGGCAGCGCAACTGAAGTGTCACGGGGCGGCGGCAGCATTGCTCAAAGATGCTCTGAAACCGAATTTGGTACAAACGCTTGAAGGCAATCCGGCGTTGATTCACGGCGGTCCGTTTGCGAACATTGCACACGGCTGCAACAGTGTTTTAGCAACGAAGACGGCATTGCAACTGGCAGACTACACCGTTACGGAAGCCGGTTTTGGAGCAGACCTTGGAGCGGAAAAGTTCTTCGATATAAAATGCCGGCACGCCGGTTTGAAACCGAATGCTGCCGTCATCGTCGCAACCGTCCGTGCGCTGAAATATCACGGCGGAATGGACTTGAAAGAACTGACGCAGCCGAACGTTGAGGCTGTCAAAAAAGGCTTTGCGAACCTGCAAAGACATATCGAAAACGTGCGGTTATTCGGCGTTCCGGTAACGGTTGCCGTCAATGCGTTCCCTTCGGATACCGATGCGGAAACGGATTATATCGTCCAACGCTGCGGCGAACTCGGCGTGAAAGCATCAAAGGCACAGCATTGGGCGAAGGGCGGTGCCGGTGCGCAGAAGTTGGCGGAGTTTGTTATCGCAGCGGCAGATAACAACGGTGCCGATTACCGGTTCTTGTATCCTGATTCGATGCCGTTGTTACAAAAAACGGAAACGATAGCGAAACAAATTTACGGAGCAGACGGCATTTCGGCGGACAAAAAGACTCTCGATAAATTTGAGTCGTTGGAAAAACTCGGATTCGGCAACTTGCCGGTGTGTATGGCGAAGACGCAGTATTCGTTTAGTGCCGATGCGTCGCTGCGAAACTGTCCGGCTGGTTTTACGGTACCGATACGGGACGTTAAAGTTTCTGCCGGAGCGGGGTTCGTTGTTGTTTTGACGGGCGATGTAATGACGATGCCCGGCTTATCCCGTTCACCGGCGGCTGAACGGATAGATGTTGACAAACACGGTCAAATAACCGGCTTGTTTTAGAACAGCGGTTACAGGGCAGCATTTTTAGCCGTATGCCGTCGGCAAAGTCCCAGGAAGAGGATATTACCATAACAAACGATTTAACGAAAGAAACTTTTCCTGTTAGTTTGAAAGCCTATGGAGTCGGACCGTTGCAACTTTCGACGGACAAAATTCGCTGATGATACAGCAAACATTATTTCATAATGGTTTTATCGCCATTCCCAAAACGCAGGGAATAAAATATGCCGGTTCAAAACTAAAGTTGCTGCCAAAAATTTTGGAATTGACAGCGCAAAGCGGAGTCAAAACCGTACTCGACGGTTTTTCCGGTTCCACGCGGGTTTCGCAGGCTCTTGCCCAATCCGGTTATACTGTAACGTCCAATGATATTGCCGTTTGGTCGGAAGTCATCGCAACGTGCTATTTGAAAAATCAAAAATTGCCGGGAGAATATAAAGAACTCATTGACCACTTAAATGCAGTCCCCGCAACTGACGGCTGGTTTTCAAAACATTACGGCGGATTGCCGAACGGAGGTTCGGCACTTCAAGATGACGGTCTGAAACGTCCCTGGCAAATTCACAACACACGAAAACTGGACGCAGTAAGAGAAGAAATAGACCGGCTTCATTTAGATATTGTTACAAAATGCGTTGCCTTAACAAGTTTGATGCTGGCAATGGACGAAGTCGATAGTACGTTGGGGCATTATGTTTCCTATCTTTCAGATTGGTCGCCGCGTTCATACAAAATGATGCACTTGCGTGTTCCGCAACTTTTTCGTAACGAAAAACAGCATACAGTTCTGTGTAATGATATTTTTGAAACGGTAAAAGGCAGCAGTTTTGACTTAGCATATTTTGACCCGCCGTATGGGTCAAATAATGAAAAGATGCCGCCGTCCCGTGTCCGATATAGTTCTTATTATCATATTTGGACGAGTGTTTGTCTTAATGATAAGCCGGAAATTTTTGGTAAAGCAAAACGCAGAGTGGATACGTCTGACACCGCATCATCTTCGGTTTTTGAAGAATTTCGGCAGGGCAGCAATGGTCGTTTTCTTGCTGTGGCGGCGATTGATAAATTGATTCAGACGGTCAATGCCAAATACATTTTATTGTCATACAGCAGCGGAGGCAGAGCAACAGCGGAAGAGATTTACGAAACGCTGCATAAAAACGGTAATCTGTTGGAGACCGTCGAAATCGACTATAAGAAAAATGTGATGGCGGATATGAAGTGGACTCACGAATGGACGGCTGATGCGGCAAAACCCAATAAAGAACTCTTATTTTTACTGGAAAAAGAATAAGAGTTAGTACGGTAAAAAGAAAAGGATAAAGTTATCACGATCTCTCTCTCTCTCTTTGCAGGGAAAACTACCGCTAATTGCTTTAATGTTTGGTGCGTAAATCCCAAGCGGGAAGCCAATCCGTTGCTGTCCGTTTCAAATGAAAGTCCTTTTCGAGACTGACGGCAAACTCCGGCAAATGTGCGCCGCCGTAGAATATGCCGATTTTCTTCTTACCGTCCTTGATTTCCTTTTTCAATATCTTTAACGCCGCTGCATTACGGTCTGATATAATTGCCGAACCGCCCTCGCCGCCGAACAGCAGCACCGCATCATCCGCCTGACGAATCAGTTCCATTGCAAAAAAACGTTTCAATGCCAACGGCGGATTCGGTGAAAATGCTGCCGCTGCCAATCGTCCCTGCGACTTCATTTCGTCCTTTGCCGCCTTTTTGTCGCCGCTCTTTTGCACACTCAATACGATAACGTTAAACATCATCTGCACAATGTCACCCCGCTCCGCTGCCCGGCGGTAAAAATCCTCCGGCGAAAGGTCTGCGTGAATCATATTCGCCGCGTGATAATCAATGTGCGATAACTGAAAATCAAGGGCTAACATTCTGCCGATACCGTTTTGTGCCGAAGACAGCGCACTCCGGTTTTTAGACGTTTCAACGAGTGTCTTATCCGGTTTTGTACCGCTTTCCGCAACCAATTCGTAAAGAACGGCATCGTATTCTTTGAAACGCCGGTTCAATTCTTCGTAATATGATTTGTCCCCGATATGCACCGCAGCAATTAAATCGACCTCCAACTTTTTCGCCGCATCGGTAAACTTGACGACAGCGGTATCAAAGGACACCGGTTGGCGTTTCCCCGCCGGTATGCTGACCCGCATAAAGTCGGTCAACGAATACGCTTTCGCCTCTTCTGCACAAACGGCTGATAACGAACTGCCAACTATGATAAAAACGGCGGTGATAATGACGGCAGAATTTTTCATCTGATTATTTCTTTTTGTATCGTGAAATCTGTTTGCCTTATTCTACCATCCGTTTGACAAAAAGGGACTCTTTTCGTACAAAATGAGGAATCTGCTGTCTGAAATTACCGTATTTTTTATATGCACTGTCCGATTTGTGATAAGGAGTTTGACGAAAATGCACCGAAGGCGGCTCTGCCGTTTTGTTCGATGCGCTGCAAGTTAATCGATGCCGCACGATGGCTCGACGAAAAATACAGTCTGCCGATTGAACCCGGCGATGATGTGCCGAGCGAAGCGTTTTACGAACCGTAGCGGACATCAACCAGATACAAGCCGTGTGCCGGTGCTGTTGGACCGGCAAGACGGCGGTCTTTCGATTCCATAACCGTTTGCAGCGGCAGCGTCTTGACGTTTCTCCGGCGGCTTTCCGTTCCGAGCAGCACAAGCGTTCCGGCAATCGTCCGCATCATATTGTACAAAAAGCCGTCTGCTTCGACTTCGATTCGTATTAGCGGTGAATACATCGTCGGCATATCTTTTGTAACAGCAATACGTTCGACAAGAACGGCACTAACAGTCCGAACGGTTGTTTTTCGCGGTGAACCTTGCGTTTGAAAACAAGCGAAATCGTGTGTGCCGAGCAAATGCTGTGCTGCCGCCTGCATTGCCGCAGCGTCCAAACGTTCCCGATAGACCCAGCAATAATTTCGGGTCAGCGGACTTGGCGGACGATTATCATCAATCAAATACCGGTACCGCTTGGCGGCGGCATCGTTTATCGGATGAAAGGACATCGGCACTTCGGCGGCACTTAAAATCCGAATGTCCGGCGGGAGAAAACCGTTAAGCGCACGGTAGAAAACCTCGGCGGGCAAATTGCTGTCCGTTGAGAAAGCGGCAGTCTGTTTCAAAGCGTGAACACCGGCATCGGTACGTCCGCTGCCGGTGATTCTGATTGGTCTGCCGGTGATTTTCGTCAGCGTTTTTTCAATGGTTTCCTGAATACTGGCAGCATCATTTTGCCGCTGCCAGCCGTGGTAATGTGTACCGTCGTATGCAATTTCAAGTTTAATACGGCGCATTCTATCTGCTAAAGGCACGAGTAAAAACCGCCGCCGTATTATCAATTACCCCCTCGCTCCTGTCAAGGCTGCCTCTCGTGTGGTCGGGCAGTGTGTAAAGCCAATTTTGGGACATTTTTCGCCTTGCTCTGAAAAAAACTGACGTTGTATTCCGTCTGGACGCACCGCCGGAATTGACAAAACGTGCCGGAGACGGCACAATGATCTAATAGAGGATTACACATTTCCGCTCAATGATAGACCTAGCCGTTATTCCGGTTGCCGGACGGGGTATTGACCTGTTGCCGCTCACGAAAAGTCAACCGAAAGAAATGCTGCCCGTCGGACGAAAACCGATTGTCCAGTACGTCGTCGAAGAACTGATTCATTGCCGTATCAATCGGCTGCTGCTCGTTACCAGTCCTGAAAAAACGTCTGTCGAAAATCATTTTGACACCAACAAGCAACTGATTTGGCATTTGCGGCGCAACGGTAAAGAAGACCTCCTCGGCGAATTGGCATTTGAACGTGCCGAAGCCGAATACTTTTACGTCCGGCAACGCCGTCAAAACGGATTAGGACACGCCGTTCTTGCCGCCCAGCCGTTTGTTCAACAGCAGCGTTTCGTTGTTGCTCTCGGCGATACTATTCTCGGACGCAATCAGCCGTCGAACATTGTCAAACGGATGACGGAAATTTTTGACCGCAGCGGTAATGATATTAAAGCCCTTATTGCTTTCGATGAAGTGCCGGCAGAGAAAGTCAATCAATTCGGCATTGCCAAACCGAAGCAAATGCAGGGCGACACGTTCGAATTGGAAGACCTGATTGAAAAACCGCTTGTTGACCAATCGCCGAGTACGTTGGCAGTTGCTGGTCGGTATGTTTTTTCACCGGAAATTTTTGACTTTCTCTGCCGTACCGAACCGGATAAAAGCGGTGCGGTGCAGTTGACCGATGCTATCCGATTGATGATACGCAGCGGTAAAAAAGTCCTCGGCATTCGTTTGCCGCCGGGAGAATTGCGTTATGACATCAGCAATTTCGAGTCGTATTACAAGGCGTTCCTTGATTTTGCGCTGCACGACCCGGAACACGGCAATATCCTGATTGATTGGCTCACGGAACGTTGACAAACTAAACGTCCGCCCTGCTATCGTAAGACGGCGGTGTTTTATTGCGATGTCTTGCAGCAGCGGCTCTGAACAAAACCGCCCGAAGCAATAACCGCAATTTCGTCCAGCGGGATAAAACCGGACGGCGCGTTAAAACATTACCG
>JAITQJ010000316.1 GCA_031288955.1 Planctomycetaceae bacterium
AATATCCGGCTTCGGCATCAGTGTCCTCCCGAATTGAGCGTAATGAACGTTTAGCGATAGTGTTCATTTTACAAACCGGCTGGGTCAATGACAAGTCCCGTTGTGCGTTATCGGTCAAACGCTCTAATCCAATGCCGGCGTTGCTTCCGTTCCCGCTATGTGCAACTTGTCCGCCTTCGGCATCGAAACAGTTTTGGACACCGCCGCTGATGCTGCTCTGTTATCAGATATGCTTTTGTGTTAGAATCCTGTCGAAAGGGAAAATACAATGAAACGTTTGATTAACGCTCTCTTTTTCGTAACGATTATTGTCGGCATCGCCGCCGACGGACTGCTTGCCGAATCGGTTGAGTTTGTACCGGTTCGCGGAGTTTTTCGGGGAGCAAACGACCAGCCCGTCCGAAGGATACACATAAAATTAGACCCCGTACCAGTACCATTTCGTCCCGTAACGCTGCGGTTAAAATCGGCTGCTCCCGCCGTGTCTATCGAACGGCAACTCACCGATTCGGCAGATATTGATATTCCCGTTAGTGAAACGCCGTTTCGTGAAACGCCGTTGTTCGGCGAATTGACTTTGGAAGCAGCCCTGCTGCAAACGAAGGCGGACGGAACGCTTTTGCTGGTGCTTGAAAAGAATATAACGCTGCCGCCGGAGAAAAAACAGGAATTATATCTGATTCATCAGACGCATCTCGACATCGGCTACACGCACACACAGCAAGACGTGTTGAAGCGGCAAGTGCAGTCCCTGCGGGACGCATTGAAATACATTGAGGAAACCAAAAATTATCCCGATGAAGCGAAATTCCGCTTTCATCCCGAAGGAATGTGGGCAGTCGAACAATTCCTGAAAGAAGCAACGGCAGAAGAAAAAGCAGCGTTCATCAAAGCGGCAAAAAGCCGGGATTTGCACATTGACGGAATGTATGCCCAAGCAATGACCGGAATGTACAACGATGAAGAACTTTTTGAACTCTTCGGCGGTGCCGTGCGATTTTGCCGAGAAAACGGCATCGAGTTGGATTCCGTAATGCAGACCGACGTTCCCGGTTATACCTGGGGGCTTGTAACCGTAATGGCTCAAAATGGAATCAAGTATATGACAATGGGACCGAACGGCGGACACCGCTGCGGTCATCTTTACGAATGGGGCGATAAACCGTTCTGGTGGGTTTCGCCCAGCGGCAAGGAAAAAATTCTTTGCTGGCTGCACGATACCGGTTATAATCAATTTCACGGACAAAAAACCGGACACCGTCTTACCGAAAAGGAAGTATTCACCCTGCTTGACGGCAGACACATTAACACTTGGGGACGCAGCAAAAACATCGGCAAGCAGGAATTGCCCTTTGAAGATTTTGTCGTCGTCCGCTACGGCATTGAGGGCGACAACGGCAGACCGAACCGCGTGTTGAGCGATGTCGTCAAAGAATGGAACGAAAAATATCTGTATCCGAAACTGATTATTTCCCGCAACTCCGATGTAATGCGTATTCTCGAAAAGCGTTACGGTGATAAGTTGCCGGTACTGCGGGGCGATTACACCGGCTACTGGGAAGACGGTTCGGCAAGCACCAGTGCGGCAACGGCAATCAACCGCCGTGCCAAAGAGCAACTGGTTCAGGCGGGAATCTTTTGGTCAATGCTTGACCCGAAAAAATACCCAAAAGCGGAATTTGATGCTGTCTGGACGGATTTGGTGATGTATGACGAACATACCTGGGGAGCGAGTTTGCGTATCAGCACGCCGGACAGCGATTTTGCCAAGCAGCAGGATGCCTATAAACGGGAATACGCCCAAAGAGGTTCCAGAAAAGCGGGACAATTATTAGAGGCAGCAACGTCAGCGGAAATAATAGATAGCGGTTCTTCGGGCAGCCTGCTTGTCAACACGTCCAGTCATATCCGCAGCGGAGTGTGTTACATCGGCAAATTTCATAAAAGTTATTTTGAGGGAACGCAGCAGGTCAAAATGTTTCAAACGAAGGACGGTAAAGCCGTTC
This sequence comes from Planctomycetaceae bacterium, assembly GCA_031288955.1. Lineage (GTDB taxonomy): Bacteria > Planctomycetota > Planctomycetia > Pirellulales > Thermoguttaceae > WRKP01. The sequence goes on from JAITQJ010000316.1 coordinate 2,007, forward strand.
CGGTTCAAGGTGTTGCTAACCCGGACAGCAGCAACACCGTTTCGGTGTATGCCGATTTGCAGTGGGGAGCGAATTCGCCGAACATTCCCGCACTGGGGGCAATTCAACTCAAAGCGTCTGATGCCGTTCCTGATAACCGGACGGGTGTTTTTCGGATTGATACCGCAACGGGGGAAATGCGTAACAAAAAAGTCCGGCTCATTATTGATACCGAAACCGGAGCAATCCGGTCGCTGAAACTGGCGGGAAACGACCACGATTTCGTCAATCCCGGCGATGACGGCAACCGAGGGCTGAATGATTATCTGTACATTATCGGTCGCAACGCCCAAGAGAACCGGTCGAGAAGTACCGGCAAGGTGAAACTGACCGTTGTTGCCGACGGACCGCTTGCTGCTTCGGTGCTGGTTGAGTCAGAACCCGGCAGTGTTCCTGATGCGGAGTCATTCAAGCGGCAAATCACTCTCTTTGCCGATACCGAGAAAATCCGCATCGAAAATGTCATCAATAAAAAGAAGGAACGCCGACCGGAAGGAATGTTTTTCGGTTTTCCGTTTAATGTGCCGGACGGCAAATGGTACGTTGATAGTCCCTGGGCATTGGTCGAAGTCGATAAAGACCAGTTAGCCGGTGCGAACCGCAATTACTATCCGGTGCAGCGTTTCTGCGCTTTGGCAAACGAAAATTGCGGCGTGAATTGGGTAACGGTTGATGCCAATATGGTGCAGTTTGCCCCGATTATTACGGCGGGTCCCTTTGATTTGAGTCAATGGCGTAAAACTTTTCAGCCCAATGGAACGATTTATAGTTGGGTTTGCAATAATCATTGGGAGACGAATTACAAGGCAGACCAAGAGGGTGAGTTGAAGTTTGAGTATTGGATTTGGGTGTATCACAATGCAAAATACAATAACAGCATTGCGCAGCGTTTTGCCCGGCAGGTTCATCAGCCGATATTGCAGTTCAGGGGTAGTACAGCCGTTCCGAATCCGCTGTTAACGTTCACCAATGAAGGAAACATTATCACAACGAGTATTCGTCCGGTGCGGGACGGCAGCGGTGCGTTATTGGTTCGTTTGTTCAATACGACAAAGGAAAAGCAATCAACGGCGGTGATACCGGCGGCACCGTACAAAACGGTGTACAAATCGAATCCGCTTGAAGCAAAACTCGGCATCTTCGACAAAGGGGAACTAAACCCGATGGAAACCATTACGCTGCGGATTGAATAGAGTGTGTTATTTATCCGCTTG
>JAITQJ010000333.1 GCA_031288955.1 Planctomycetaceae bacterium
TCGCGTTCGGCAGTTGTTTTCGCCCGCCACGCCCGGAGTGCTTCGAGATTTTTACGGACATCATCGCGGTCCTGCAATGCCAGCGAATCCGCAAAATGTGCCTCGGCTTTATCCAAACATTCTGTAAGGTTTTCCGTTTGCGGTTCGGCATTATCCGCTGCCGCTTTGGCATTGATGACATCTATTTGTCCCAACATAGCAAAAGACCGGGCGGCAGCGTCTTTATCGTCTGCCGCTGCCGTTTGCCGAAGTAACTCCGCCGCTTCTTCGTATTTGCCGTTCCGCACTAATCCGGCAGCGCGGTTAAACTCCACCCGGACATCTGCCGCAAAGTTCCAGTTGCTTAACACAAAAAAAACGAAAATAATTTGTACTAATATCAGACGCATAAAAATATCAATTCTCCCTTGTGAGAACCGCTGCCGCTGCGGCGATGCACGCCGTTTCTGTCCGCAGAATTCTTGCTCCTAAATCTAACGGACGGAAACCAAATTGCAATGCCGCGGCAATTTCTTTGTCCGTAAAACTGCCTTCGGGACCAACGAGGACGGCAAGATGCTGCGGAACGCCGCCGTCAATGAACGCACTCATTCCCGTTTGACCAACGCTGCCGAGTTTAACGGGATGAAGCACCAACTTTGCAAAATGTTCCCGGTCTAATAAATCGTTGAGTTTCACCAGCGGCATTTCGCTGCCGATTTCCATCAAAACGTTCCGTCCACACTGTTTTGCCGATTCAATAACACAGCGTCGGAAACGGTTAATGACGGCATCGTCAGCGCGGGCAACGCTGCGCTCTAAATGCACCGGAATAAAACGGGCAACGCCTAATTCCGCTAATTTTTCAACGAGAAAACGCTGCCGGTCGCCCTTCGGCAGTGCCGAGGCGACGGTCAGGCGAACCGGTGATTCTATCGTATCGGCAAGGGTTTCGGCAATTTTAATACGGACTTCGTTTTTTCCTGTTTCAATAACAGTTCCCCGATACAGAAAGCCGGTGCCGTCGAAAAGTTCGATAGTCTCGCCGGTTTTTCCCCGCATCACTCGCAAAAAATGATGTGCTTCTGCCCCGCCGAGAACCGCCGTCTCCGCAGTCCGCCGTGATTCCGAAGAGTCCAGAAAAAAACGCCCGCTCATCTTTTGTTGAATTGAGAACTATCGGTACCATTATATCATACGAACAGATATTTCTGAAAACCACGAAGGACACGCAAGGACATCGCAAAAAATCCTTTTGTGCCTCCGTGGTGAAAAAAGGTTACCAAAGGTGCTGATATTGACCGGCTGCCGCCGAATCGTTACACTCCGTTATGCTTGCGGGTCTGCGTTGGACAATCGGAGTCGGGGTGTGCCTCTGTGCTGCTCTTTCGTGTACGACCATACAGAAAGAATCCGTCGTGCCGGTAAATACCGGTACCGATGCCGTTCCGCGCATTCAGCCGAACTCCGTCGGCATCGAAATTTATACGCTCCGTATCAATCTGAATCAAAACGAATTGCTCCAGCGTCTTTGGCTCGAAACCGATGAACAAGCCTTGCCTGCCGCACTCCGCCGCGAATTGACCGAACACGGTTTTCGGGTCGGCATCATCGGCAATTTTGTCCCGCCGCCGCTGACGCAACTGCTGCAAAGTGCCGGCAGCATTGAAACAACGCAATCTGATAACGGAGCATATCAGGAAATTCCCGTCAGTGATTTGGCGAAGGAAGCAACCGTAACAAGACAATTCCGCAATGTCCTGCAAGATATGCGGGTCTTGGTTGCTCCGTTCGATGTGCCGCTGCCGGAATATGCTCTGTTTTGGAACGAACACGGTACGGTTACGGGACAAACGCTGCAAAATGCTTCCGGCGTTTTCAGTATTCAGGCGGCAGCAGAAAAGGACTCTTCGGCAACGCTGATGATTGTTCCTGAAATCGAATTCGGAACGGTTACGCCGAAATACCGGACACACGTTGGAGTGCTGCAATATGAAAATGTCCGTCCCCGGCGAAAATTCGAATCGCTGATGGTAAAACAGAAACTTTTGCCCGGTCAGTGGATAATCATCGGTGCTTCGTCCATCAACAGCACAGGAGTCGGCAGGGCGTTTTTCTTTCGGGACAATGCCGTTGTCGAACAGCGTATCATTGCCGTCCGCTTAAAATGCACCTGACCGGTAATACAAAACGGAATAGGCTTTAGGAATCTCAATGCCGAAGGTTTACATACCGAAGGTTTACTTTTCCCCGCTCATTCGTTATATTGTGCCATAAGTTTACATTTCAAATGGAGAATCCAATGTCGAAACGCAGCCTTTCCCGCCGTTCCTTTCTCGCCGCAACCAGTCTCGTTGCCGCTCCCGTTATCGTTCCGCAGTCCGTCTTCGGCGATGATACCAAAGCCGCCCCAAGCGAACGCATTACCGTCGGACACATCGGAGTCGGAAACGAAGGCGGCACTCTCTTCCGTGCTATGCAGCAAGTCAAAGAAGCACAGAGCGTTGCCGTTTCCGATTGCTACAAAAGCCGGCGGGACGGTCACGCCAACGCCTGCAAAGGAAAAGCCTATCTCGATTATCACGAAATTATCGACCGCAGCGACATTGATTGCGTCGTCATCGCCACTCCCGACCACTGGCACGTTCCGCAGGCTATCGGTGCAGCCAAAGCCAAAAAGGGCGCGTATGTTGAAAAGCCGCTCGGCTTGTCGCTTGCCCAAATCCTGCAAATCGAAAAAGTCTTTACCGACAACGGTGTTCAGTTCCAGTACGGAACACAACAGCGCAGTCAGGAACATTGCTGGCGCGGTGCCGCTCTCGTCCGTCAAGGGGTTATCGGTAAAATTGTCAAAATCGAAGTCGATGCCCCGAACGGACACGGCGGAGGTGCAACGGCAGCCGCTCCGATACCGCCCGACCTCGGTGAACGCGGCTACGAAACGTGGAACGGTCCGACGCTGCTGCGTCCTTACACCGTTGACCGCTGTAAGCCGGACGGAACGTATATGATTTATGATTACAGCATCGGCTATCTCGGCGGCTGGGGCGCACATCCGCTCGACATTATGGTGTGGGGCAGCGATGCCGACCTGTCCGGTACGGTGAGCGTAGAAGGGACGGGAACGATTAAGGCGGACGAGTTGTGCAACACCGTATTTAATTGGAATATGAAAATCAAACTCGGCGAGGTTGATTTGGTATTCAAGACGGGCGGTGACCGGACTCGTTTCATTGGTGAAGGCGGGGACTGGATTGAAGTCCGCCGCAGCGGTATTAAGGCAAGCAAGCCGGAACTGCTGCAAGTGCCGGTAACAGAGAACAATGGCAGTGCCTTGGCGAAAGACACTGGCGGCTGGGGCGGTGCGGTGCATTACAATCATCACCGGGACTTTATTCTCGGCGTGAAGAACAAGACAACACCGGTGAGTACGCTGCGTGATGCCGTCCGCAGCGACACTATCAGTCATTTGTCGGACATTGCGGTACGGACGGCTTCGGTCGTCAAATGGAATCCGCAGGAACGGACGTTGATAGAGGCAACGGACGGGCAGAAGGCGATTTTTTATCGCCGGTAAAGTGCCGGGGAATTGACAACAAACAGCAGTAATGTAAAATAAGCCGACACAAGTGAGTAAATACTCACTTGTGGACGTTTGTTTGTGCGGATTATTGCCCGCGTAGCTCAATTGGCAGAGCGCAGCATTCGTAATGCTGAGGTTGTGGGTTCGACTCCCACCGAGGGCTGTTTCCCGTAAGGCAGCGGCGGCTCTGATGTTACAATAATTGACAACATTCAGAGCCGTTATCGCAAGATAGCCTCCAGTGGCTTACCAGAATTGTTCCACAACCGCTTTCTGTTTTTGGCTCTGGACAAGCATCTCACATATTTTTGATTTGCTCTTCAAAAACAAATCCAAACCGGAAGCGTTTACTTCTCCCTCTCCCGTTCCCTTGGAAACACCGGCTCCAGCAGCGGTTCGTCAATGTCTATCGTCAAAAAGGCATTGTTGCCCGCCTTCACTTCGTACTCAATCGGAGTCGTATCCACATTGCGGTACTTCATCGGCACTGTATCCGAACTCATTGTTTGGGCTTTGTTGACAACAAATTTACCGACAAGCACTTTATACTTGCCCGGATACGCCCCGTCGTTCGGCTTTAATGTCGAAATCACAAACGTGCCGTCTGCCATAGAACGTCCGCCTGCCGGTCGCTTCGCCGGGTCAACTTCAATCGGCTTAAACGTTACAACAACGTCATCAATCGGCTGTCCTTGCAGCGTTATCTTGCCATTGACTTTATAAAGTCCCGTCAAACCATTCGTCCCGCAGCCAGCGGCGGCGAACAGCAGTAATAGTGTAATCGTAACTAAATGTTTCATCGTTAGTTGAATGAAAAATGAATAATGAATAATGAAAAATTGACAACGAAAAATAATTTTCCATTTTCCATT
>JAITQJ010000338.1 GCA_031288955.1 Planctomycetaceae bacterium
GAACGGGTCGTCCGAAAGAAGCCGCTCATTCATTTGGGACAGATATTGATTGACTATCCGTCCCTCCATTCGTCCTTCTAAACCTTCAAGCGACAGCGTACCATCGGCACCAAAATTGATGTTGAACGGCTGCTGCAAACTAAACGTTGTTTTGAAGAAATCGTTCAGCATTACCGAAATTTCGCCGCTAAGTTGCTCTATTTCGGCAAGAGCGGCTTTGTCCGCATCCGGCGAAAGAACAAGATAATCATCGCTCCCCTTCCTGATGACAACCTGATGGCGAAACTCTTCTACGTCACCGTGTTCGTCATCGTGAGTCTCCAAAATTGCTTTGCCGAGTGCCTCCGTACTGTCTGATGGAAACTGCGAATTGAGAAACTGTTCAGCATTGAAAACGGAGTCCGTATCGCCGCCCCTTGTTTTGACATTGATTTTCGCCCTGCCTTTGTGGTCCAGCGTAATCGTGTAATCGGTAATTTGCAGGTTTTCATCGTAAGAGGCGAGTTCTTCATTGTACTTCTTGATTAACTTGCCGATTCCGTCTTTCAAGCCGCGAATCTGATCGGTAAAATCCGGCTCTGCGGTTGGGTCGGAGAGAAGTCCCCGCTTCATCGAGAACAGCGGTACCGTTCCGCTTTGCGTTTTCGTATCCCAAAATTTCTGAATTTCGTTTTGAAGTCCCCTAATTTCTGTAACCGCAGGCTGTTGCTCGTCATCGACACCGTTTTTCACGTCATCGAGCGAAATATCGTTGCGGTTCAGATAGTCTTTGATAAGTTGTTCCCGCGCCGGAGCAAGATTTTCCTGTGATAAATCAAACCCCGCCGGTCGGGAGCGGTATTGATGCAGAACATCCAGGCAGTCATCAACATCTGTCGTTTTTGACATATCCGGCTCGTCCCGCACCGCCTCTTGCAATTCGGCAAGAATATCCTTTTTGGCACGCTGCGTTTTCAGCCGCTCGACTAGTTCTGAATCGCTGTTGATGATTTTAGCAAGACTTTTTTTCTGGTCAGAGCGAAGGTTGCCCTCAATGACGATATTGCCGCTGGCATCCTGCGAAAACGTGATTTTCTTTTTCACGCTGCCGAGTTTCGCCTTGTCAATGGCGGCATTGAGCAAACTGGACAATTATCCTGATTCTTTGTCAACGTTTTCTTGAAGAGTCTCAACAAATGATGAAAAATCTGTTGCAGCAGACTCATCAAGACCGATGAGTTTACCTAAACCGGCAAGCGAATCGAGCCGGTCGGAAAAGACGCTCTCTTCCGAAGCGGTCTCTTCCTGAAAGAGTTTGCCGTTTTGGTACGAAAAATCAAACGTAAATTCGATTTTTCTGCGCCGGGCAGGTCGCTGCTCTGTCCCGTTGCCCAGGCGTAGGAATCGTAAACGATGGTCTGGGCAATCCGGGTGTCGGAAGTTCGCTTTTCAAAAACGATTTTCCGTGCTTGCTGAAGGAGCAAGTCGTTCTTAATGTTTCCGTCGCCGTTAAGTGCCGCTTCAATTCGCCAACGTTTCTCTGTGTCGGCAATTCTTTCACCGACGGTGATACGACCGTCCTGGTCGATAGAAAAATCCAGCCGTTCATCTTCGCTGAACGAAATACCGGCACGTTCCAAAGCACCGGCAATCCGCTGGTTCAGCGGCTCTTCCGTTGATTCCATTTTGGCTTGAACGGCAAGAAGTGTTGAGCGTTTCAATTCGGTTATCAGTCCGTGGTATTCCTCCGATACCAATTCAGTGCCGAGAGTATAATTCACTGCCTCAATGCTCGGATGTTTTCGGGTAAACGTTGCAGGCGGTCCCGACTCTATTCCGTCTGAATTCGGCAGGGACAGACTAGGCGGCGGCTTTTTTTCGCGGAGCGAAGCATTTTCAATCTTTTGATGCGCTTCCCAGCCTCTTATCGAAAAGGTTGCGCTGTCGGCAGTGTTCGGCACGAAGCCAGGGCATTTTGAGTAAAAATACCGGAGCAGAACGCAGCCTCTCCGTAATGACAGGTACAATCGGTACAACCAGAACAATTTTTCGTGCCGTGCTTATCCGCCGCCGTCCGGTTTTGCCATCTTCATCGGGTCAAGCACTTCGGCAAGTTGTTCCGGCGGCATTATTTTTTTTTCACGGCAAACCTCCCGTACCGTTTTGCCCGTCTTGAACGCTTCTTTGGCAATCGCTGCCGCTTTTTCGTAACCGATATGCAGATTCAGTGCCGTTGCCATCGATAAACTTTCTTCAACTCCTTCGCGGCACTTGTCCTCGTTTGCTTTCAAACCTTTGAGACATTTTTCAGTGAACACATCAAGGGCATTGCCAAGGATTCGGACGCTTTCAATCGCCAAGTCCGCCATTACGGGCATCATCACATTGAGTTGAAATTGTCCGCCGACAATGCCGCAGGTGGTAATTGCCGCATCGTTGCCGATGACTTTGGTGCAGACCTGCATTAACGCTTCGCACAGCACCGGATTGACTTTTCCCGGCATAATAGAACTGCCCGGCTGCAAGTCGGGAATGATGATTTCGTAAAACCCGCAGCGGGGTCCCGAACCGAGCCAGCGGATATT
>JAITQJ010000340.1 GCA_031288955.1 Planctomycetaceae bacterium
AAAAGAAATCGAAAAGTTACAGCGGACATTCAGTTTTACACGGACAGATTCCGGTCAGGCAAATTCGCTGACCATAACAGATGAGGTAAAACTGACCGCCGGCGGAGCGTTTGAAACGGCGTTGATTTCTTGCAGCAGATACAGCGTCAGAGAAAGCGAAACGGATATTGCGTTGACCGTCGGCGAGGGTGAAAAGGCGGTCAAGATAACTGTGTCGGCAACACAAAGCGACAAGCCGCTGCCGCTCCGGTTTGTTACGCAAAAAATCGAAGAAGACGCATCAAGCCGGTTTGATACGCAGACCGTTACAAATGACGCATCGGCAGGAATAAAGCCGGTGCGTCTTGGCTTCCGAATAGCCGAGGCGGTCAGTGATGCAAAAATGACTATGGTTATCGGTGCATCAACTACCACACACACGCAATAAGTGTATAGTTATGGAACCGGTTGGCGAAATCGCCGGTTTCGTTTTGTACCGGACAAAGTTCGCCGCAGGAATAGCCGAGCATATACGGCATTTTGCTTTCCCGCATCGTGTCCCGTACCGTATTCATTTCGATTTGCGAGTCGAACCCCAAAGCCCAATACCGGGCGGCACAGGAATAAATCAACATTCCGTCGGCATTTTGGGCAACGTCCAGAATATCTGTCAAAACTTTTTTCGTTGCTTCCAGAACAATGGACGGTCCGAACTTGCTGATGGCAATCGTTGCCCCGACAGGAATGTTTGCCGCACAAATTCCTGCTCCGTCCTGTGCAAACTCGTTGATAGCCCGTGCTATCGGCGGCATACCGTCATTGAAATCAATGACCAGCGGAATCATATGAACCGTTGCCGAGTCCTTTTCATCGAACGCCAGTTTTAACGTGTCTTTCAGGTACGGTAAAATAGGCGTGTTATCGACATCGTAGAGCAGATTGTCTTCGGACTTTGTTACCGTTGTCCGTTCTGAACGGATATGCGAACGTGTTACCGTGGCGAGATAAAATTGCGGCTTGAAGGTTTCGCCGTAAATCAGCGCGAAAGCAAAGCGGTCATCATATTGTTTCCCGTCAAGGAGAATTCTTGCGCCGGAAAAATCGTGCGTGTTGTCAATCGGCATCGTTCCGAAAATGGGAACGCCGGGAGCAGCAGCAGACATAGCCCTGATGGCAAAGTCGCCGCCCGCCCCGAATTTCGAGGTCTTCAGCGGAAAATAACTGATAGCCAAACCCGGCTTGCCGGGCAATTCCGCAGCGGTCTTTTGGTAAGCACGGCGCAAAATCTCTTCGTCAGGTGCCGTCAGCGGTTCGGTTAAACCAATAGCAAACGAAACATCGTCGCTTGTCAAAAACATTACCGTCAACGCCGCTTCACTGACTTCATCGTGAACGGTAAAACCAATGGTCGTTACCCCGATGGAGCGGCAAGGCAAAGCACCCGCAACGGCTTCATACACGCCTGATTCAAGCGCATCGGTTGAGCAATGCACAAGAGCAATGCTGTTCTTTTTCTTGTGCTTGTCTAACTGTAACTGTTCGAGGATTTCTGAAACGGCAACGGCGGTATCATCAATCTCTTCGGTAAAGGCGGTTCGTGTCGTAATCATAGAATTGACAAATGGAGGCGAAAAAGGGACAATGCTTATCAGACCATTATCACGTTTCAATGCCTTGTTGTCAAGAATTTTAACCCGTGTCCCGTTTCATTAAACGCAACCAAATGGTCTTCGATTTTACGAAGACAGTTCTCGTTGAGCCGCATTTACCTTCCGGTTTTTGGTTTATCCCCTGGTCAATGAATTTGAGCGAGGCGCACGGCGATGTACTGCACCGGAGTTTTCAGAATGACCTTGACGGGACGGTTTTCACGACGTTTCAGGAGTTTAACCGCTGTGTGAGTCTTATTGAAACGGTCGCACAAAGTCCGTCCTTTTTGCCGGAAACATCGCTGATGGTGGCAACCGGCGACCCGCACGGACTTTACGAATTTATCGCCACGATTCAAGGTTTGAAGTTATCGAACGAAATCGGAGCGGTACAGAATGTCGGCGTTTTATCGGATTACCGGCAGAGGGGCGTTGCAACCAATTTGGTACTGGCGGCATTGCAGGAGTTCCGCAAGGCGGGGCTTCAGAGGGTTACGCTGGAAGCGACGGCGGACAACTTACCGGCAATGCGTTTGTACAGCGGTTTAGGTTTCACGGTGTTTAATACGTACCTCCGCGAGATTTTCGACTGAAAATCATTCCAGCGTTACCGGCATTTTCACGGTTTTTTCCTCGCGGTACACATCAAGTACCAGGGTATCGCCGGGTTTATGGTCATCGACAATGCCCGTAAAATCATCGACTTTTTTTGTCGATTGTCCGTCAATGCCGACAATGATGTCCGCCGCATTCGGGTCAACCCGCGATTGAACGCCCTGCATTCCCCGCCAGTTAAAACGTTCTTTAACCACCTTCGGTCCCCGCAAGCCCGCCTTTTCTGCCGCTCCGTTCGGCAGCAGCGCACGCACTAACAAGCCTTGCAGTTTTTTGCCGCCCGGCAGTTCCCGT
>JAITQJ010000354.1 GCA_031288955.1 Planctomycetaceae bacterium
TCATTATTCATTATTCATTATTCATTATTCATTGTTAATTGTTAATTTCACTTCACGAAGGCGGCGGTAATGACGATATTGAGATATTAACCGCTTTCATAACTCAATGTCACCCTCACATCATTCCTCACCGCCTTTCGTGTTGATTTTTTAACCCCTCACAGTCATTTTCGCTTTTATGTACGCTGTCTATACACGCGGCACGAAATCAAATTATCGTTGGAGTACCCCGCCGGCACTGGATTTTCAGAATTATCTGTCCGGCAGCGGCATTGCCGTCTATCGGCAGGTCAACGGGCAATTTGCCGTTTTTGTTCTGTCCGAACCGACCGCGCGTACAAATGGTACGGGACAGTCCGTCCGTATCGGCGTTCTCGCAACAGACTGTTCCGAAGGACAAACGAAAGGTCTTGCCGCTTATGTGCTTGCCCATTCCGGCGAGGCTCTTGCCGATGCCTTTGCCGGTTTCGTGCGGAACGGAAACGCCGAACAGGAATGGGAAGCGGACACTGCTGCCGTCGAACATTTTTTGCAGGGCATTACTCCGAAAAAAACGGCGGGAAAAGTCTTTGCGAACCGGCAGGCGAACAATAATACGGCGCAAACACGGTCGAAGTTGGCGGCGGAACTTTCGCAGTACGATTTTTCGCCAAAGTCCGGCTTAAAGTTGGTCATTGATGCTGAAAAATTGAGCGGTTCGGCACTGAACGAAGTTCGGACAAAAGTTGACCGGTACCTGATGAAAGGGGGAAGGGACGAAACTTTGCCGGACAAAGAGCCAAAGCAGGTTCCGCAGTTGGGGCGAATGTTTTGGGCGGCGGTTTCCTTTGCGCTGCTGTTCGGAACGGCAGTCGGCGGTTTCGGTTTTGCGCAACTGGTGTATATTCCGAAGATGAATACGATGGAGCGTAAAATCACGCAAGGGGAACAAGAGGCGGCGAATTACAAAATGATGGTCGGCGATATTGATGCTTCTATTGCCGAAGATTACAGAAAAAAGGGCGGTCTTACCGTTCGGATTAGGGAACTCGAAAGGGATATCGAGGCGGGCAAAAATGATGATAAAGACTATAAGGAGTGGAAGTCAAAAGGGGGAACGGTTGCCGGTCTGAACTCTGATGTAGAGAACTTGAATAAAACGTTGCAAACCGGCATCCAGACGTTGAATACGTTGAAAGATGAGGTTGCGAAAAAAACGAACGAAGCCAACTTGTTAACGAATACGATAAATCAGAGTTACAACACCAAAAGCGGACTAGAAAAGGAAATCAATGACCGCAAAGAGGAGTTGGGGCAACTGGAACAAATCAAAAAGTGGCAGCAGTCCAAGCAGGTTGTGCCTTTGCCGCCTGTTCCTGTTTGGAACCCTCAAAATGAGACCGAGAAGCGTCCGCCGTCAACGGCAACTCCGCAGCAATCCGCGCTACCTCCGCAACTGCAGCGTGTTCCGCCGGGGGGACAGTTGCCTAATCAGCCGATTATTCAGGTCATTTCGCCGGTTCCCGTTCGGAACACGCCCGCTCCGCTGGAACCAAAACCGTAACCGCCCCTTGCAATTTCCCTGGTGTCAGACTAGAATTGTCCGGTTAGTCTTATGCTTCAATGTTCAAACGTATACTCATAGCCAATCGGGGCGAGATTGCCCTGCGGATTATCCGTGCCTGCAAGGAACTCGGAGTAGAAACCGTCGCCGTTTTCAGCGAAGCCGACCGCGGTGCAGCATACCTCAATCTGGCAGACCAAGCCGTTTGTATTGGTCCGGCAAAAAGTGCCGACTCCTATTTGAAAATTGACCGCATTATTAGTGCCTGTGAAGTCGGCGGTGCCGAAGCCGTCCATCCGGGCTACGGTTTTCTGTCCGAAAATGCCCACTTCGCCGACGTTTGCCGCAGTTGCAATTACGAGTTCATCGGACCGACTTCTGAAGCGATGTCCCTTGTCGGCGATAAGAATTCGGCAAGAGCGATTGCTCAACAGACCGGCGTGCCGCGTGTGCCGGGCAGCGACGGTCTTATCGAATCGGAAGGCGAAGCGTTGAAGTTTGCCCGGCAAGTCGGTTTTCCCGTTTTGATAAAAGCAACGGCTGGCGGAGGCGGACGGGGAATGCGTGTTGCCGCCGATGCCGAACAACTGAAAACTGCATTGCAGCAAGCCGCTGCGGAAGCCCAAAATGCTTTCGGCAACGGAGCGGTGTACCTCGAAAAATTTATTGAATGTCCCCGGCACGTGGAGGTACAAATCATTGCCGACAATCACGGAAATACCGTGCATCTTTGGGAACGCGATTGTTCAATGCAGCGGCGGCATCAGAAGTTAATCGAAGAATCGCCGGCTCCGAACCTGAAACAATCGACCCGCAAGGCGATGTGTGAAGCGGCAGCAAAATTGGTGAAAGCCGCTAAATACACCAATGCCGGTACTATCGAGTTTCTTGTTGATAAAGACGAGAATTTCTACTTTATCGAAATGAATGCCCGAATTCAGGTGGAACATCCTGTTACGGAATTAGTAACGGGTATTGATTTGATTAAAACGCAACTTCGGGTTGCTGCCGGTGAACCGCTGCCGTTTAAGCAATCGGATATTCATCAGAGCGGCTGGGCGATTGAGTGCCGCATCAATGCCGAAGACCCGGAACATCATTTTCGTCCGTGTCCGGGCAAGATAGAGCAACTGATAATTCCGGGCGGTTTCGGAGTCCGTTTTGATTCGCACGTTCACGCAGGTTACACGGTTTCGCCGGTGTATGATTCGATGGTCGGCAAATTGCTGGTTCATCAACAGACGCGGCAGGAGGCGATTGCGGGAATGTTGCGTTGTTTGGCGGAATTAAAAGTAGAGGGCATTAAAACGTCGGTGCCGTTGCAGCGGCGTATATTGGAACACCCTGATTTTCAGTCGGGCAAAGTCGATACGGGCTTCATTGAACGCACGGTTCTATAACGCCTTTTTTAATTGCGGATACCAGATGAAACGGCGTAGTTGCCCCAAAAAAGCCGGCATTGCAGATAATGTACCGGGACAAAATAATGTCTGTACTTTTTCTTTTTTTGTGTTATAATGACGGATGTGTTGCCTTAACCTGAAATAAGTACGATGCAAGATACTGCACAAGATGCCCGCTTTGCCGCTGAATTCAATGCCGATGTTACCATTGAAAAAATCGCCGAAGTTTATGCCAAAGCCTATTATGG
>JAITQJ010000397.1 GCA_031288955.1 Planctomycetaceae bacterium
CGAATACCGGACAATGGAACACATCGGCGTTGACTACGGCTGCTCAAAAAGTTCCGTACATCGTTCCATCGTTTGGGTCGAAAACGCTCTGTCCGCAGACGGTCGCTTTCAGTTGCCCGCTAAAGAAGCGTTACAGGATAATAGACTTGTTCGGTAACCAAAGAATAGGCAAACTACATAGATTTGATAAAATAAAACGTAGGCTTTTACAAGGTTTTATCCAATCTTCGGCAGTTACCGAACAAGTCTATTATATTATTCGTTGCTTTGTGCCGGACAACGTTGTAGAATCTGGAGTGGTCATCTCTATTTTTGTTGTTTTGAATTATGGCATATATTCTTGACGGCGGCTGGGGAACGCAATTACAGGAACGGGGACTCGGACTCGGTGAATGTCCCGACCTGTGGAATCTCTCCAATCCCAATAAAGTAAAAGAGGTTGCCGATGCTTATGTCGAAGCCGGCAGCGATATTATTTTAACCAACACGTTCGGTGCCAACCGCTTTATGCTGGCAAAACATAGTGCCGCCGCCGATTTAACAGCACACGTTGCCGAAGTCAACCGCAGCGGAGTCCGCATTTCCCTCGAAGCCGCCAAGGCAAAGAACAGAAAAGTTTTTGCGTCTATCGGACCGACAGGCATTGTGCTGATAATGAGTAACGTTTCGTCCGATGATGTTTATGCGTCATTTCTCGAACAAGCCCAAGCCGCTGCGTCTGAACATCCTGACGGTATCGTTGTTGAAACGATGAGCGACCCGGCAGAAGCCGTGCTGGCTGTCAGAGCGGCGAAAACAACCGGTCTGACTGTTGCAGTTACAATGGTGTTTGATTCCGGCAAAAACAAAGACCGGACGATGATGGGGACAACACCGGAACAGGCGGTCGAACAATTAGCGGCGGCGGGGGCGGATATTATCGGGGCGAATTGCGGACAAGGCATTGAGGGTTTTATTCCGATTTGCCGGCGGATGCGGGCGGTAACGAAGTTGCCGCTTTGGATGAAAGCGAATGCCGGTTTGCCGGAGGCGGTTGGGGACAAGACGGAGTATCATCAAACGCCGGAAACATTTGCGGAATCGGCGAAAGCCTTAATTGAAACCGGTGCAGATTATATCGGCGGCTGCTGCGGCACAACGCCGGACTACATCCGCGCTTTGCGCAGGTTGTGAACAAACGGCACCGTCCCATCGTCTGTTGAAATTTTGTTTACCGCAAAAACTTCTCGAAGGGCTTGGCGAGTTGACGGAAGTGTTTTACGGACATCGAAAAGGTTCGCTGCTTCGGCGAAAGAAGCCGGCTCCTCGACGGCAATATACGGTATCCGTTTCTGCCGCAAAAAAGCCTCAAACGCCGTTTCGTAATGATTCCAGTACAGCATTTTTGAATTGATACCGAAAAATTGAGAAGGACAATCACCGGAAAAGGACGTTTTTCGTTGTCCTTCATCAATGATTTACTTGTGTCCTTTCAATTTTTTCATTGCCTCATCCTTTTGGGCGTGCTGTTCTTCGGTACTGAAAGCCGTCGCACTGCGTTTGGACGGACGCAGAAGGATTGTAAGCGTCAAACCCAGAAAGGCACAGACGATAACGTACTGCAAAACCCAGTCCGGCTTCGTTGTCTCTTCCTGCGCTGCCGCCGGCATCACTGTAACGAACATTACCGTAACAAAGACGGCTGTTATTGAAAATAATTTGCTGTTCATTGCCGGGATTTTTACATTGC
This sequence comes from Planctomycetaceae bacterium, assembly GCA_031288955.1. Lineage (GTDB taxonomy): Bacteria > Planctomycetota > Planctomycetia > Pirellulales > Thermoguttaceae > WRKP01. The sequence goes on from JAITQJ010000397.1 coordinate 1,730, forward strand.
TAATGAGGACAATTCGTTTTCGTGCAGGAGACGCTGACCTTCAAGGAGGATGATGACGGATTCGCCGACCTTGCCCATTCCCTGAATGTATTTCGCACTATCTGCACCGGCAGTTTTCGGCGGCGGGGAAATCTGTTCATCGTCAATGTTGCGTACCTCGTTGACCGTATCGACGACAAGACCGACCTGCGCCCCGCCGATGTTCACAACGATAATACACGTGCGTTCATCGTAGTCCCGCGCCTGCATATTGAAACGCAAACGCATATCCAGAACCGGTATGACCTGTCCCCGCAGATTGACAACCCCGCGAACGTACATCGGCATATCCGGTACTTCGGTAATTTTCTGCATTCCGACAATCTCCGTGACATAACGGATTTCGATGCCGTAATCTTCATTTCCCAAACGGAACGTCAGATACATATTCTTTAGGGTATCTTCGTTTTCCAGATTGGCTTGGTCAATGGTCTCGTTTAACTTGTTCAGTTCGGCAGGAGTAACCTTATTTGATGAACCGGCAGACATAAGCAACCTCTATGTGTGATTATCCCGTATTGTACCCTTTTTTTGAAAAAAAGCAAGGAAACAATATAAGAACACCTCATAAAAATCACAAAAGGAATTCAGGATAGACCTGTTCCATTATATGTGACGGCTCTTGCCTGGAATCTTATGTATCGATATGTTATAAGTCTATGCCTCATCTTCTTCGCCGTAAGTTGTGTAATAATACGGAGTTATTGCGGCAAATTCCGCTCCGCAGGTATCGACCATTTTTCGCACAGAAACAATTCCGAACTCCAAACGTTTTTCCCGAACCTGTTTCTCCGCAGTCCCCAAAATTTCAGCAAGCCGCCGGTCGGAAAAACCGTAACGTTTCAGCCGCATCAGTTCGTCCGCAGTCAAGTCATCAAGCCGGCGGTCTTTGAGTTCAATCTCTGTGCGGACAAGTTCCTCCATCTGTGCCAAAAACCACGGGTCAATGCCGGTGATTTTATACAAGCGGTCAATGACAAGGGACGGGGAGCGTGACGGGTTTTCTTTATTCCCCTCTCTCGTCTCTAATCCCTCGCCCTTAAATATAGCCGCCAGTTGATACAACCGGTCTCGTGTCGGAACCCCCACTTTGCGGTAAAGTTCATCAAGCGGTTCCGGCGTGTCATCGGCACCAAACAAACCGAAACGCCGGTTTTCCATTGAGCGGATTGTTTTGTGCAGTGCCTCTTTGAAGGTTCGACCGATGCCCATTGCTTCGCCGACAGACTTCATTTGGATTGAAAGCGTTTCGTTGCCTTCGGGAAATTTCTCAAACGCAAACCGGGGAATCTTCACAACCACGTAATCAATCGTCGGCTCGAAACAAACGCTGGTCGTTTGCGTAATGTCGTTGCGTAATTCATCAAGCGTGTAACCGACGGCAACTTTGGCGGCAATCTTCGCAATCGGAAAACCGGTTGCCTTTGATGCTAGAGCGGAACTTCTACTGACCCGCGGATTCATTTCAATCACAACGAGCCTGCCGGTCTTGGGATTTTGAGCGAATTGAATGTTGCATCCGCCGGTTTCGACCCCGACGGCGCGGATAATTTTGAGCGAATCGTCCCGCATTTTTTGATATTCGCGGTCAGTCATCGTCAACACAGGTGCAACGGTAATGGAGTCGCCGGTATGAACGCCCATCGGGTCGAAGTTTTCAATGGAGCAAACGACAACAACGTTATCGTTTTTGTCCCGCATCATTTCCATTTCAAACTCTTTCCAGCCGGCGAGACATTCTTCGATGAGGACTTCATTGACCATTGAAGCGGCGAGACCGCCGGTTGCGATTTTTTCAAATTCTTCTTTGTTGTAAGCGATACCTCCGCCGGTTCCTCCGAGTGTGAAGGCGGGACGAATGACGCAGGGCAGTCCGATGATTTCGAGAGCGGCGTA
>JAITQJ010000005.1 GCA_031288955.1 Planctomycetaceae bacterium
AATACCTCCATTGTTATTAAGCATAACGTGTCAACTAAAAGATGTCAATAGGGATATTTTGAGAATTTTTTTTTTTTTTTTTTAATTTTTGTCAATTTTGCCAATTTTTGCAAAATTTCCCCGCATTTACTCGCCCCCCACCCCTAATCCCTAGTCCCTTTACCCCGCTCTTGCGGATAAAAATTGTTAAGTTATGGAACAAGTCTTTTGTCTTTTTTGCGTTCTTTTTCCGCCGCAAGACGGCGTTTATCCTCTGCTCTCCGGCGTTTCATTTCGTTTTCAACTATTTCGACGAGGATGTTTTCTATCCGGTCTAATCTTTCAGAATTTTCGCTTTTCATATTTCATTCTCCTTCACTTCACACGGACGTGTTTTAACACAAAAGTACCATTTCGGCAGCGGCTAAACATCAGCGTTTGCTGCCGCTTGCAATACCGCAGCGTATCTGCGAAAATCAGGATAAGTTTAACTTTCACCCGGCGGCAGAACAGCATCGGGGCTTGTCCCGTTTTATTTTTCGTAACGATGGTACATAAAATCAATATCGGTCTTTTCGGCATCGGTTTGGAAACTTATTGGGCGCAATTTGACGGCTTAAAGGACAGGCTGCTCGGCTATCAAAAAATTATTGCCGACAACATTGCCCGGCATAACGTCAACGTCATTGATTGCGGTCTCGTTGATAATCCGATTGCCGCTCAAGACGCTGCCGCCAAACTGCACCGGGAAGATGTTCAACTCGTCTTTCTCTACGTTTCGACGTATGCTCTTTCCGCAACGGTACTGCCTGTTGTGCAGAAAATCAACGTGCCGGTTATCGTTCTGAATTTACAGCCGGCAGCCGCTATTGATTACGCCAAGTTTAACGCTCTCGGCGACCGGGTTAAGATGACCGGTGATTGGCTGGCGAACTGTCAGGCGTGCAGCGTACCGGAAATTGCTAACGTACTGCTCCGTGCCGGTATCGGCTTTCATCAAATAACCGGCGTGCTGCAAAACGACAAAACCGCCTGGACAGAAATCAGTGATTGGATTGAAGCGGCGAGGACTGCCGAAACGATGCGTAACAACCGCGTCGGTTTGCTCGGTCATTATTACAGCGGAATGCTTGACATTTACAGCGATTTGACAAATCACAGCAAACAATTCGGTAATCATTTCGAGTTTCTTGAAATGGCACAGTTGCAGCATTTCCGCGAAAAAGCACTGCCGGAGGCGGTTGACAAAAAAGTGTTACAAATCCGTGAACACTTCGATGTGCAGCCGGATTGCGCCGAGTTGGAAATCCGCCGCGCCGCTCAAACCGCCGTCGCACTTGATACAATCGCTGCCGAACATCAACTCGGTTCGCTGGCGTATTTCGGCAACGGCACCGGCGATGAAACGTACGTTGACCTTATCGGCAGCGTGATAGTCGGCAATTCGATGTTGACAGCAAACGGTGTTCCGGTTGCCGGAGAGTATGAAATTAAAAATGTGCAAGCGATGAAGATACTCGATTCTTTCGGAGCGGGCGGTTCGTTCACCGAGTTTTACGCTTTGGATTTCAACGATGACGTGATTCTTATGGGACACGACGGACCCGGTCATATCAAAATTGCCGAAGGCAAGACGAAGTTAAAACCGCTGAAAGTGTATCACGGCAAAACGGGACACGGTTTGAGCGTGGAGATGAGTGTGAAGTCAGGACCGATAACGCTGCTGTCGGTTATCGATGCGCCCGATGGAGTGCTGCGGTTATTGATAGCGGAGGGCGAGGCGGTACCGGGACAGATATTGGAAATCGGCAACACGAACAGCCGGTACCGTTTTTCGTTGGGCGTGCGCAGGTTTATTGACGCTTGGTGTTCGTATGGACCGGCACATCATTGCGCCGTCGGCGTTGGACATCTTGCGGACAAACTCGAAAAGTTCGCCGCTCTTATTGGAATGAAAGCAATTCGGGTCTGTTAATAAAGCGGAAACAGTATTTGTCAGTACCGCCGGAAATATGCACACTATCGTTCTTATCGGCTACCGTTGTACGGGGAAAACGTCAGTTGCTCAACAACTCGGCAAACGTCTGGGACTGCCCGTCGCTGATACCGATGCGGTGATTACGCAGCAGACGGGCAAAAGCATTGCTGAAATCTTTGCCGAATCAGGCGAAAACGGTTTTCGGGACATTGAAGAGTCTGTTGTTGCTGCCGTGCTGAATGATGCTCAACGGGACGGCAATGCGTTCATCTTGTCAACCGGCGGCGGTGTTGTTTTGCGGCAAACAAACCGGCAGCGGCTGCGCAATGCCGGTAAAGTTTATTGGCTGACCGCAATGCCGGAAACGATTGCTGAACGTTTGAAAGCAGATGTGCAGAGTCAGCAGCAGCGTCCGGGTTTAACAGGACTGCCGCCGCTTGACGAAATCAAAACGCTGCTGCAAGAACGGAATCCGTTGTACGCAGAAACGGCACACAAAACCATTGCCTCCGACAACTTAACCCCCGTAGAAATTGCCGGACAAATTGCAGAAGAGGCGGTGCCGGTAATATCCGCCTTGTTGGATTGACCGTTGACGCAGCGGTTTAGTTGTGCCATAATAAACAGCAATGACGAAACACATCTTTATTACCGGCGGCGTTGTCAGTTCACTCGGAAAAGGGCTTACTGCCGCTTCTCTCGGTATGCTTCTCGAAGCCAGAGGACTTGCCGTCCGTATGCAGAAACTCGACCCGTATCTTAATATCGACCCCGGAACAATGAGTCCGTATCAGCACGGCGAAGTTTACGTCCTCGACGATGGAAGCGAAACCGACCTCGACCTCGGTCATTACGAACGATTCACCAAGAGTCCGCTTTCGCATAACAGCAGTTGGACAACCGGAAAAATTTACCTGAACGTCCTCCGCCGCGAACGGCGAGGAAAATATCTCGGTAAAACCGTTCAGGTTATTCCGCACATCACCAACGAAATTAAGCGGGCGATAAAAAGTCTCCGCACACAGGACGCTGACATTATTATTTCGGAAATCGGCGGCACCGTCGGCGATATTGAATCGCTGCCGTTTCTGGAATCGATTCGGCAATTTGCACTCGATGCCGGCAGAGAAAACTGTCTGTATCTGCATTTAACGCTCGTGCCGTATCTGAAAGCGTCCGCCGAACTGAAAACGAAACCGACGCAGCATTCCGTCGGCAGACTGCGGGAAATCGGTATTCAGCCGGACATACTGATTTGCCGTACTGAAATGCCGATGAGCGATGCCGAACGCAGTAAAATCGGACTGTTCTGCAACCTTGATGTCCGTAATGTCATCGAAGAACCCGATGCGGAATTTTCGATTTACGAAGTGCCGATAACGTTACACAAACAGGGACTTGACCAGCGGGTTATTGATTTCTTTTGGAACAAGACCGGCGGTCTGCCGATGCAGTTGATTCAGCCGCCGGATTTGACAGATTGGTTTGGTATTCTCGACCGGCTGAAGAACCCGAAAGATACTGTAAAGATAGCCGTTGTCGGAAAATATGCAAAACATAAAGACGCTTATAAATCGATTTACGAATCGCTTGACCACGCGGGCATTAAGAACAGCGTGAAAGTGAAAGTTACCGGCATACCGAGCGACGAATTGGATTTGTCGAAACTCGACGGGATAGACGGCGTGCTGGTTCCGGGCGGTTTCGGCGACCGGGGCATTGAAGGAAAAATTGATGCAGTACGTTATGTTCGGGAAAACAAAATACCGTTCTTCGGCATTTGTTTAGGAATGCAATGTGCCGTCATTGAGTTTGCGAGAAACGTTTGCGGCTTGAGCGGCGCACATTCAACGGAATTCGACACATCAACAGCGCATCCGGTGATAACGCTGATGGACGAACAGCGGAATGTTACGGATAAAGGCGGTACGATGCGGCTTGGTTCGCAGCCGGCAGTGTTAGCGGCAGACAGCAGGTCGGCAGTTTGTTACGGAAAGTTAAAAATTGCAGAGCGGCACCGGCACCGCTTTGAATACAATAATGCGTATCGGGAGGTGTTACAAAAATCCGGTTTACTTGTTGCAGGAACGAGTCCAGACGGTCAGTTGGTCGAAATCGTGGAGACGGCGGAACATCCCTGGTTTGTTGGAGTGCAGTTTCACCCTGAATTCAAATCGCAGCCGACAAATCCGCATCCGTTATTTGACGGCTTCGTTGCCGCCGCCGTCAGACGCAAAAATCAGACAACATCGCCGTAACCTCGCGGACGAATTTATGGTATAATGATGCCGGAGGTCTGTTATGTCTTGATACATCAATCTATGTACCGATTTTGGTTTCAAAAAGTTATTCGGCAAAGAAGCAAACAAGGATTTGCTTATTGATTTTCTTAATGCCGTTTTACCGTCGGTCAACGATGACGGAATAGGGAGCCAGTTGAGGTTCAAGGTTCTAAAACGGTCTTTGACATTACGGTTAAAAAGCATCCTGTCCCAGCAGGTAAGGCAATTTTAGCAGAGCCGGTAAAAAAGAACGCATTGCAATGGGCAGGTCTCTTGCATTGACAGTGTTTTTTGCTAAAATACGGCGTACAAATCACAATGTCAGAGAATATATCCAAGAAAGCGTTTTTAGAAATTGACGGTAAACGTATCGAATTGCCGGTTTTGACGGCTTCGGACGGCAGTCAGTCCGTTGACGTTTCCAAACTTTACGACTCTCACGGCATAACGACATTCGACCCGTCGCTCAACAGCACGAGTATTTGTCAAAGTGCTATCACGTACATTGACGGCGATAAAGGTACCTTGTGTTACCGCGGCATACCGATTGAACAGTTTGACCGTCCGCGTCCGAATTTCATCGAGGTTTCGTATCTGTTGATTTTCGGAACATTGCCGACGCGTCAGGAACTGACAGATTTCCGCAACCGCCTGACAAGTCACGAATTGCTGCACGAAGGTCTCCGCCGTCAATTCGGCGATGTCCCGCCGAAATCGCCGCCGATGGCTATTTTATCGGCAATGTTCAGCCAACTGGCGTGTTATCACGAAAAGTTTCTGCCCCTCGGCGATGAAGAATTGTTCGTCGAAGCCGCTACCCGGTTGATTAGCAAAGCACGGACGATTGCCGCTTATGCGTACCGCCGGTCGCAAGGTTTACCGTTCACCTATCCTGACCCCGCACTACTGTACTGCGCAAATTTTCTGCACCTGATGTTTTCGATACCGTATCAGCAATACATCATCGGCGAGGAAATCGAAAGCGCAATGAATCTCGTCCTGATACTGCACGCCGACCACGAACAGAACTGTTCAACAACGGCAGTGCGGACGGTTGGTTCGGCAAAAGCCAATCTTTTTGCGGCTTGTGCAGCAGGAGTTAGTGCGCTTTGGGGACCGCTGCACGGCGGGGCAAATGTCGAGGTGATGAAGATGCTCGAAAAGATTTATTCGGGCGGAATGACAGCGGAGGATTGTATCGCCGCGGCGAAGGACAAAACAAATCCGTTCAAACTGTTCGGCTTCGGACATCGGGTTTATAAGAATTACGACCCGCGGGCGAAAATACTTCAGGCGGCGGCGGAGCGTGTATTTGCACAACTGCGGACAAATGACCCGTTGCTGGACATTGCGAGGAAACTTGAGGAGTTGACGCTTAAAGATTCGTATTTTATTGACCGGAAACTTTATCCGAATGTCGATTTTTACAGCGGTATTTTACTCCGGGCGATTGGTATTCCGACAAATATGTTCACGGTGATATTTGCGTTAGGACGTTTGCCGGGCTGGATTGCACAATGGAAAGAATTGCACGACAGTCCGTCGCAGAAAATAATGCGTCCGCGTCAAATTTACACCGGCGGTATTCAGAAAAATTATGTACCGATAGAAAAACGGGGGTAATCGATAACGTGTCTTTATTTTTCCGCCGCCGTTTGCAGATGCTCGTTGATTATACCGCTTGGGGTATCTTTTTGGCGGTTCTATCGTTTTGGCTCCTGCCGCTGGGCATCGCTGCCGGTCTCGTTTGCGGAATGATACGCCGTATTCGTCCGTTCGATGAAGCCCGAAAAATTGATACTCATTACGGATTTCAAGACCGTATCCTGACGGCAACAGAACTGGCGCGGATACCGGAGAGTCAACGCTCGCCGTTTGAAACGCTGCAACTAACCGATGCCGCCGAACATTGGCAGCGGGTGAAAGCCGAAGAAGTTGCTCCGCTGCGGTTTCCGAAAATCCTCGCCGTTGCCGTCATTGCCGCTGTTCTCGTCCGCAGCATTGATTGGCAGAAGTTATACGACACAACACCGCCGGCTGCCGTTTCATCTGCGGAAGTTGCCGAAGTGAAAAAATTGCTCGAATCGCTGCCCGACGAAATCAAACCGGCAGTCGCAGAACGATTGGCTGAAAAACCGCAGGCGGATATTAAAGACGCTCTCGCTGCCGTTTCCAAATCGCAAGATGACATTCGGCAAGAACTGGCGGATAAAATGCTGCGGATGAATTTGTCTGCCGAAGCATTGAAAGAATTGTCCGAAGCGTTGAGCAGCGTCAAAGAATTGAAGCCGGTCAGTAAGGCGATACAGGACGGTAGTTATGCCAAGGCTGCCGAAGCATTAAAAAAGCCGAACGGGGAAACGGTAAAAAATATGCCTGCGGATGAACGAAAGACGGCGGTCAAAGAATTGCAAAGGGCGGCTGATAAAATGGAGGCACAGAATCAGGAACCGCTGCAAAAAGCCTTGGAACAGTTAGGGGCTGGCTTGAAGGAAAAAGATACAACGGAGTTCAAAGCCGGCACAGAGACGCTTGCTGCTGAATTGATGAAACAGGAAGCCCGGCAGCAGGCGGCGCAAAGTGCGTCGGCAGCGTTATCAAAACTTGCTGAAGCGAAAAATTCGGCGGCGCAAGAGAATGCAATGCAGGGCAATACGATGAAGGGCAATGCGGACGGCGGCAAACAGACGGCAAAGACGAAAGAGGCGGGAAAGAATTGGGGCAGCGGTGCGGCGGGCGACCCGGCAGCGGGAGAAAAGACGGACTTGTCGGGCAAGCGGCAGCGGGAAAACGTAACAGGACAGACCGGTACGGCGGGCGATTCTGAAAAGGAGAAGCCGGACGCAAAAAATCAAAAGACGGAAAACCCGCAGGCACAGCAAGCGAGAGCGGATTATCAAAACCTGTTTCCGTCATACCGCAAGGCAGCAGAAGAGGCATTGGACACCGAACCGATACCGTTAGGCAAACGTCAAATGATACGCCAATACTTCACAGCCATCGGAACGGAGTAATTAACGGCTCTAGGCAAGCATCTCCTGTGTAGATATACTATAACTCTATGCGTTATCACACCGGATACGATTGAAATCCGCTGAGG
>JAITQJ010000163.1 GCA_031288955.1 Planctomycetaceae bacterium
ACCTACACGGTGGAGGGGTACAATGCTCGTATCCGGCATTATTTAGCAAGATTTCACCGGAGAACGAAGTGCTATTCCAAAAGCGAAGAAATGATTAACCTGTCAGTAAAACTCCTCTGTCGCAAACTAAATAAGCAAATATCTATACGAAATTAAGCAATACCTCAAATCGAAAGCAAAAGATAAAGATTATGAAGTGTTTTCAATGGACGATGAAGACATTTACGGCAAAGAATTTTACCGGCTCAATTTTTCCAAAGCCGTTGAACAAAAACTCCTTTCCGATTATAAGGTTCTCATTCTCACGGTGCGGGAAGATACGATAGATGATTCGCTGCGCAATAAACTCAAACAATTCGGCGGAGATATAGAACTGGATTTATCCGATGCGATAAAACTTATCGGCTGCTGGCGGGGACTTGCCGGTGAAATAATGCCCGAAGATGACGTTGCCGAAGAGGTAAAAAAATCGCTGAAACCGCTGCACCGCGCAGTCGCATTCACTTCGCTTATCAAAGAATCAAAAGCGTTTCAGCAGCATTTTCCAACGCTGATAGAAGAATATCTGAAAACGCAGGAGGGATTAACGCAACTGCATTGCAAGGTCGAACACGTGGACGGAACACAAGGGGCGATGGAACGCAGTAAAAACATTGCGTGGCTAAAAGCAACGCCCGAAAAAAATGAATGTCGTATTCTTTCCAATGCACGTTGTCTTTGCGAAGGAGTGGACGTTCCCGCTCTCGATGCGGTGATATTCTTGCAGCCGAAACAGTCAAAGGTCGATATTATTCAATCTGTCGGACGGGTAATGCGTGCCGTCAAAGGCAAAGATTACGGCTATATTATTCTGCCGGTGGTGATTCCCCCGAACCAGTCCGCTGACGCTGCACTCGACAACAATGAGCGGTTTCAAATTGTCTGGAACGTCTTGCAGGCAATCCGCGCTCACGATGACCGCTTCAATATCGAAATCAACAAAATCGCTCTCGATAAAACACCGGAACATATTGTCGTCCCGCCGCCGATGAATATCGGAGGAAATAAAACGGCGATACAAAGCGGCGATGCGGATACTCCTGAAAACCCCGAAAAGAAAAGTAAAGATAAAAACGAGAAAAACGATAAGCCGCCGGAAAAACAGCCGGAGTTTAATTTCGATGACAAAGAATTCGCCGATGCTATTTACGCCAAAATCGTCAAAAAATGCGGCGATAAAGGATATTTAGAGGACTGGGCAAGAATTGTCGCAGACGTTGCCAATAAGTACATTGACAAATTGAAATATCTCGCCGATACGGACGAACACAAGCCGAAGTTTGCGTCCCTGCTGGATACTTTGCGGGAGAATATCAATGCGAACATTGACGAACAACAGGCAATCGAACTTCTCGCTCAACATATTGTTACCAAGCCGATATTTGACGCTCTGTTCGGCTCGTCCGAATTCTCCCGAAATAATCCGGTGTCCATCGGACTGGATACGGCAATCGGGCTGCTCGAAGATGCCCAAGTCGATACACTCGGCGGCATTAAATCGCTCGACAATGTGTATGCAGACATAAGAAACCGTATTGCCGGCGTGAAAAGTTCCGAAGGACGGCAAATGGTGATTAACAATCTTTACGAAAAATTCTTCAAGAACGCTTTCCCGAAAGTTTCCGAACAACTGGGTATCGTTTATACTCCGATTGAAGTCGTGGATTTCATTCTGCACTCCGTTGACTACATACTCCGTAAGGAATTCGGCGGAGGTTTCGATGCAAAGGGAAACGACATACTCGACCCCTTCACCGGTACCGGAACGTTCATTGTGCGGCTGCTGAAAAGCGGATTGATAAGCCCGAAAAATCTGCGGCACGAATACGAAAATGAAATTCACGCCAACGAAATTGTCCTCCTCGCCTATTACATTGCGGCAATCAATATCGGAAATACGTTTCGGGAATGTATCGAAAATATCGGAGGTTCTGCATCTGCCCCGCTGAACAAAACCGAAAACAATCATTTCCCCGGCATCGTTTGGACGGATACCTTTGCAATGAAACTGCCCGAAGATGCGGACATCAACGAAAACCTGCCGCTCTTTGAAAACAAGAAACGCCGTAAAAAACAAAGTAGACGCATCGTCAAGGTGATTATCGGTAATCCGCCGTATTCCGCAGGACAAAAGTCCGCAAACGATAATAATCAGAACCAAAAATATCCCGAATTAGACGAACGTGTCCGGCAAACCTACGTCGAAACTTCAACGGCAACGAACAAGAATTCGCTTTACGATTCTTATATCAAGGCGTTCCGCTGGGCAAGCGACCGCATCGGCGACAGGGGCGTAATCGCCTTCGTCAGCAACGGCGGTTGGTTAGACGGCAACGCAATGGACGGCTTCAGAAAAGCCCTCGACAAAGAGTTCGATGATATTTATCTCTTTAATTGCCGGGGAAATGCGAGAACGAGCGGTGAAACAAGACGTAAAGAAGGCGGTAACTTTTTCGGTTCAGGAAGCCGTGCGCCGATTGTGATAACGGTGTTGGTGAAGAAAGGAAAATGAGGTATAATTTTCCTGCGGTATATGGCAAATAACATTAGGACGGCAATTCAATGACAAAATCAAATTTGACGATAGAATCCGTGTTAGATGAATTGGTAACCCAACTCAAAACGTCGGAACAGCCTCTTTTGAAAATCGTTCTTTTCGGCTCTTACGCTAACGGAACAGCGAAAGAAGACAGCGATATTGATTTGATGGTTGTTATTGACAACGATGATGTTCTCAAGACCTACGATGAAAGAATGAAAAGGTCATTGAGTATCAACCGATTGATGCGCAGTATCAATTATCAATATGCTCTTGATGTATTGGTCTATTCCAGAAAAGAATTGAGTATTGTCAAAGAATTCGGAAACGACTTTATCAACGAAGTCGAACAAACCGGGAGAGTCCTGTATGAAAAAGCAAGTTGATGCGTGGTATCATTTTGCGGACAAGGATATTCTCGCCGCATCGGAGTTGTTGGAGCATCCCGACCTTACCAATGTTGCGGCTTTTCTCTGCCAACAGGCGGTAGAAAAATACCTAAAAGCATTTATGGCTGCCAATGGTGTGCCTATCGTTAAAATCCATAATCTGGTCAGGTTAAATGCAGGTATCAAGGACATAAACGACTTCGGTTTCGATGAGGACTTACTGCATACGCTCTCGCAACTCTATACCGATGACCGGTATCCGGGCAGTATTGGACTGCTGCCCAACGGAGAGCCAAGTAGGGAACAGACACGCGAATTGTACCAGTTTGCCAAAGACGTTGAAAACAAAATTAAAGAAGCCATTAGCCGGATGCCATAGACATTCGTTATCAATATGCCCGCAAAAATTCATTATTACGACATCGGCGATTACAAGACGCGGGAAGAAAAACTGGAAATCCTGCGGAACTTCAAGTCCATCGAAAATGTCCCGTGGACGAGCATCACGCCCAACGAAAGGGGCGATTGGATTAACCAACGAGGAGAAGAGTTTCAAAAATTCATCGGCATTGACGAAATCTTCGAGATACATTCAAACGGATGTAAAACAAATCGTGATGCGTGGTGTTACAATTTTTCAAAAAAGAAATTAGCCGAGAATATGCAGCAGATGATTGCATTTTACAACGAACAAGTAGATGTTTATCTGGAACGCATAAGTTGGGACAAAGATGTTAACGTTGAGGATTTCGTTGATATGGACGCAACGAAAATCAGTTGGTCGCCGTCCTTGCCGAGACAAGTCAAATCGGGTATCAAATCGGAATTTCTGAAGCAGAATATCAGACCGGTTTTATTACTGTCCAAAAAGTCAGACGTTTCACTGCCGCCAGTGTTATTTTCGCAGCGGAGACATCATCAAACTCGTTGCCGAGTTGGACAGTATCGGTCAATGGACGGCATTGCAAAAAATTGCGGACGCTGCCGGTATTGCTCTTGAGTCGGCAAAGCCGATTGAAGGATACTTGGCGGTCAAGCCAAAGTCGGCAGTTATCAAGGAAAACTTGACTACTGAACCGGCAACAGCGATACCGCCGCTTGACAAAGGCTACACGGAGTGGTTGCACAAGCAAAGCCGATGACGCATCGGACAACACCTCCGCACGCTTCTTGCAATTTTTCTCTTTTGTGCGACAATACTTTTGACAATCAATTTCAAATCGCAAGTTTTTGCCACAACCGTTCAAATACGACCCGGCTTGCCGGTTGAACGAGAAATCAATCCTGTGAGCGTTGCGTTTCCCGAAAGGGAACGTTATGCACAGGACTTGCGGGTTTCGGTGCATAACGTTTATCGTTGTTTGCATTGCTGCGCATATATTGCGCCGCTTCTTCAGTCGTATGGAGATGAAATCCGTTTGAGGCAACGTAGCGTTCCCGTTTTTTATTTGACGGTTCGTTACGTTAACTTGCCTAACACCACACAAGCAAGATGACACGCTCCGCCTTCTTCGGTAATATCGATTTCAACTCTATTGCCTCC
>JAITQJ010000220.1 GCA_031288955.1 Planctomycetaceae bacterium
GTTCGAGGTTCGAGGTTCGAGGTTCGAGGTTCGAGGTTCGAGGTTCGAGGTTTCGCTTTTGTTCATTGTAATCGGTTTCAGTATTTTGTCAAGTTTCATCTGTTCTGAATCCTCACCGGGAAACATTTTACCTGACTTTTTTGAGGTTGTCAACACGTCTGCCGTTTCTGAACATCCAAAAAGCCCCTTTCCCGCGTCCGGGAAAAAGGGCAGTCCCCAGGAAGAATCGCTAGCGATTCCCTGATGATTCAAGCAATATGGTTTATAGTCATCGGTTTCGGCTGTTCCGAACCCTCAACTTGGAGAACATTCTACCTGATTTTTTAGGGCTGTCAACACTTCCGCAAAACATCTGCAAATTTTCAGTTCCGCCCTAGCGGGCAGTGCCAGCAGCATTAACCGCTTGAACGCCGGTATTGATAAAATTACCGCCAGTACATTGACGATAATTCCCAACCTTTTATAAAGATGATACACTGAAGGATACAATACAATCAGAGTTTAAGCAGACATAAACTCAACACGAAAGAGAAAAACAATGTCTTACCGGACAGCAATCATTGGGGCGGGGTTTGCCGGACTGTCGGCGGCGCAGCGGTTGAGCCGCAGTGCCGATACCGAGATTCTGCTCATCGACCGGAATAATTATCATACGTTCTTTCCGCTGCTCTATCAGGTTGCGGCAGCGGAACTCGAATCCGAAGAAATCACGTCACCGCTGCGGGGATTGCTGCGGGCGAACCGGCGGGTCTCCGTGATGCGCTGCGATGTACAGAATATCGATGTCGAACAGAAAGTTTTGCATACCGACGGTCCCGATATTCATTACGATTACTTGATTCTTGCAATGGGAAGCGTAACAAATTTCTTCGCCGTACCGGGTGCCGAACAACTCGCTTTTACGCTAAAATCACTGGAAGATGCCGTACTGCTGCGGAGTCATATTTTGAACTGCCTTGAACAGGCGGCACTGTTGAGCGAATCTTATCCGACAGTGTATCCCGGTCTTACCGGTGATACGAAAACGGATAGACAAAGTGCGTTGACGCATACCGTCATTGCCGGCGGCGGTGCTAACGGTGTCGAGTTTGCCGGTGCGCTGATGGAGTTGATACGGACTTCTATCGTTAAAGATTTTCCTGAACTGCCGAAGGGCAGCGTTTCTGTTACGTTAATCGAGGCAGCCGGCAGTTTGCTTCCCGGCTTTCCGGCAGTGCTTTCAGAATACACACGGCGGCGGTTGAAAAAAATGGGCGTATCGGTACGCACGGACACATCGGTAACGGAAGTCCGCAGCGATGCCGTTGTTCTCGGCGATGGTACGGTATTGCCGTGTGCAACGGTTGTCTGGACGGCAGGAGTTCGTGCGCCTGACCTCGCAGGAAAAACAGGTTTACCGGCGGGGCGTTCGGGACGTTTGCAGGTATTGCCGACGTTGCAAACGGCAGTGCATCCTGAAATTTTTGCGGCAGGCGACTTGAGTATTCCAGACGGAATGAATCTGCCGATGGTTGCGCCGAATGCGATACAACAGGGGACATTGGCGGCGGACAATCTGATTCGTTTGATACGCAATGAACCGTTGAAGCCGTTTGTATATCACGACAAGGGTTCAATGGCGGTTGTCGGACGGGGAGCGGCGGTGGTACGTATCGGCAATCGGACGTTATCGGGCTGGTTTGCGTGGCTTATGTGGCTGGCGATACATTTAACCTATTTGGTCGGTTTTCATAACCGGATAATGGTGATGTTCAACTGGGCTTGGGATTATTTCTGTGCCGAAAAGTCGGTACGGCTGATATTCCGCAATGATAAAAACCGTTAGACGGAAGTCCAACGGAGATACGCTGCTGACCGGGGACTTTCAATGCCGGTTTTTTGCTGTACAATTTAACAGATAAGACCAACAAGGATATTCGAATGTTCCGCTTTACCGTTTCACTCACACTCGTTGCGGTATGTATCACCGCTGCTTTTGCTCAAGTTTCGACACAGCCGCAAAGCAAAAAGTCTTTCAAAGCAACGCCTGAAGTTCTCAAACTGCTTGCCGATGTCAAAGCGGCTCTGCCTAAAGACGATGCCAACGTTCACGCACAAGGACTGTTTCGGCTTCTCAATCTCGAAATGCAGTTCGAGGATAAAGCACCAGCCGCCGATACCGTTAAGACGATTGTACCGCTTGCGGCAGCACTTGCCGAACCGCAGCAAACTCAACTCTACGAGGGGATATCTATCGTCTATGCCGACCTCGGTCAATACGACGAAGCCGTCAGGATTCTCGGCAATATCAAACAAGACGACGAACGCAGCCGGGGGCAGTTAAATCTCGCCGTGAAAGTCATTGCTGACCAGAAAACCGGAAATAAAAAAGACGGGCATTATGACCTTACGGCATTGCTGAATCAAGCGGCAGCAGGAGCCGCGGCAGCAAAAAATGCGTATTCCGAAGCCCTTGCCCGCATTTTTATTGCTCAAACGGCAGCACAGCAGGGGAAAAAAGAAACCGCTCTTGAAGCATTTGCCGAAGCACGGAAAACAGCAAAGAAGTTGGAGGAAGTTGAAGAACAAAATGTAACCGACCTGATCATTCGCGTTCAATGCGAGACCGGTTTTGTTGCCGAAGCGTTGGAAACACTGAAGTCCGTCGGCGATGCCGATGCGAAACAACTGTTGACCGGTGCTGCTGCCGGTGCATTGATGGCTGCGGGTAAAACGGACGAAGCCGAAAAATTGCTCAAAGAGATTCCGGCTGGTGATACGAAGGACAAAGCCGTTTCCGGTGTTACGAGCCGGTATCTGCAAACGCTGACGGACGTTCAAATTAAGGTGCTGGCGGCAGCAATGAGTACGCCGGAACGGAAAACGCAATTTTTACGCAGTGTTATGAGACTTTTGTTTAATTTGGACCGCGATGATTTGGCGGCAAAGTTGGGCAGCGAACTGCCCGGCGACAAGGACGTACAAAATGCGCTGCAACTTAAACCGCTCAAAGCGTTGCTGGATGCGAAAAAATACGATGATGCGGCGAAACTGATTGACACGTTGAACGATGAACCGCTGAAAACGGCGGCGAAACGGCAACTTGCCGTGCTGCGGTACCGGGAGACCGGCGATGAGTCGTTTGTGAAGGGGATACCGGAAACGTATTCTGACGAGGAAAAAAAGCAACTTGAAGAGGTCGAAAACCGCTTCAAGCAAGCGGCGGAAATGACCAACAACAATGAACAAACACAGGCGTTGTTCCAAATACTACAGGCGGAATATCAACTCGGCAACATTGCAGCGATGAAAAAAACGCTGGCGTTTTTACTGACGAGTGCAGATAAACAGAGCAACCCTGCAAAAAACATTTCGCTGCGTTTTATGCTTGCCCGCTTACAGTTGGAGTTACACGATAAGACGGGGGCGATTGCCAATCTGGCAAAACTGCAAACGGCATTTGCCGCCGTAAAAGACGTGATGGAATTAAAAGAGTTGGTGCCGCCGAAGGAGGAGGATAACCCGATAGTGAATTCGCCTGCGAACGGACCGGCAGTAAAATTACGTGTTCCGCCGACGAAGGCAGAAGTTGAGGCACAGGTGTTTAATGTCTATCTGACAACGGCAGACATTCTCCGCAAGGCAGGGGCAGTCGAGCAGTCGAAGGACATATTGCTCAAGGCGCGAGCCTTTGCGGACGCATTATCCGATGCTGTCCAAAAAGCCGATATGCTGTTTTTCCTGACGCAGTTTGTGCTGCAAAGTCAAGAGTGAATGATGAACGCAAAGAAAAGTGCAATCCCCCAACAAGATTGCCTTTCTTTGTGTCATTACATTTTGTTTCAACGGATGCCTGAAGGAGAAACGGTTTGAAAATCATTCTGGCGCAGCCGCGGGGATTTTGCAGCGGGGTAAAAAAAGCCGTACAAATGCTCGAATCCGCACTGGTCAGTAATCCGGGGCGGATAATTTATGTCTATCATCAAATTGTCCATAATACCTGGATTGTCAGGGATTTTCAGCGGCGGGGTGTCATTTTCGTTGATGCTCTTGACGAAGTCCCCGACGGTTCGCTGCTGCTCTTTTCTGCTCACGGGGTTGCTCCCGGTGTCCGTCTTGAAGCCGAACAGCGGCAGATTAAGACGATTGACGCAACGTGTCTGCTGGTCGATAAAGTCCATCAATTAGCCCGCCGTTATGCTGACGACGGTTACAAAATCATTCTTATCGGACACCGCAAACACGACGAAATTATCGGCATACAAGGCGAAGCACCGGAAGCGATTGTTGTCGTTGAAAACGAAACGGAAATCAAAGCGTTAAACTTTTCGGCAGACGAAAAGTTGGCATATTTAACACAGACAACGCTTTCGTCGGCGGAAACGCAAAAAATGATTGCTTTGTTGAAACAGCAGTTTCCGCAAATTCAGGGACAGGCAAAGTCGAACATTTGTTCGGCAACGCAGCGTCGGCAGGATGCGGTTCGGCAATCGGCAGGCGGCGCGGCAGCAGCGTTAATCATCGGCAGCCGAAACAGTTCCAACAGCCGCCGTCTGCAAGAAGTTGCCGAATCAATAGGCTTGCCGGCGTTTCTCGTGGACGGACCAGATGATATTCCGTTAGAAGCGTTTAAGACAAACGATACCATTTTAATCACAGCGGGAGCCAGCGCACCGGAACTCCTCGTCAAACGCTGCGTTGCCGTTCTGCAAAAAAACTTTGGTTAAAAGAAGAGACGGGGAGTGCAACCCCGTCTCCTGCCGGATTGCGTTATCCGCAATTATTTCGCAACGACTTTTACCATTTCGAGGACTTTGTTGCTGTAACCCCATTCGTTGTCGTACCACGCAAGCAACTTGACGAAATTCGGGTCAAGTATCATACTCGCCTTTGCATCGAATATCGACGTGCTTGCACAGCCGCGGAAGTCTGTCGAAACGACATCGTCTTCGGTGTATGCCAAAATGCCTTTCAATTCGCCTTCGCTGGCGGCTTTCACAGCGGCTTTGATGGCATCCAGCGAAGCCTGTTTGTCGAGAACTGCCGTCAAATCGACAACCGAAACGTCCGAAGTCGGAACACGCATCGACATACCGGTCAGTTTACCGTTCAGTGCCGGCAACACCTTACCGACGGCTTTTGCCGCACCGGTCGAGGACGGAATGATGTTTTCGAGGATGCCTCTTCCGCCTCGCCAATCTTTGGACGAAGGACCGTCAACGGTCTTCTGCGTTGCCGTAGCGGCGTGAACTGTTGTCATCAAACCTTTGACGATACCGAAATTTTCGTGAATTACTTTCGTCAGCGGCGCAAGACAGTTCGTCGTGCAGGAAGCGTTAGAAATAATCGTCTGTCCGGCGTAGGTTTTATGGTTGACTCCATAGACGAACATCGGAGTCGCATCTTTTGACGGAGCGGACATAATAACCTTTTTGGCACCGGCGGCAAGGTGTTTATTGGCACCGCGGTCGCCTTCGGCTTCGAGGAACAGACCAGTCGACTCGACAACAATGTCTGCTCCGACATCGCCCCATTTCAGGTTTGCGGGGTCTTTTTCGGCGGTCAGACGGACTTTCTTGCCGTTGACAACGAGATCAGTGCCGTCAACCGCAACTTCGCCTTTGAAGCGTCCGTGAACGGAATCGTACTTCAACATATAGGCAAGATATGCCGGGTCGAGCAAATCGTTAATTCCAACAATGTCGATGTCGGAAAAATTAGCGACGGCAGCGCGAAAAACCATTCTGCCGATACGTCCGAAACCATTGATACCAACTTTGATAGCCATTGAGATATATCTCCTATTAGGGGGTTAAATTTTCACAAGCGGCTTAATTGTACCTGATTCCCGTTTGGTTTCAACAGGGGGCAAAATAAAACCGTCATCGGCGGTTAGCGCAACTGAATGACGGCATCGGCATCGCTGCCGGGCTGTAATAGCCACGAATTGCCTGCGGGACGATTTTGTACCTCGATATACACGTCGTATGTCCCGGCACCTGCAACGTTGGGATGTGCAAAAACGATTTTACCGGGAAAACTTTCGCTTTTTCCGCCGGCAAGTGTTACAGAAACAGTTGCCGCTTTACCTTCTAAATCGCTGATAGCACAATCCTTGACGCTTACCGCTCCGCGGAATTGCAGCGTTTTCAGTTGCATTATTTCCAGAACAGGGTCGCCTTCACGCAGCCATTCGCCCTCCGTTTGATTCAGTTTAACAACGATGCCGTCAATCGGGGCAATGATTCGCCGCAGATGAATCAGCACATTCGTACGTTCCAGTTCATTCTCACGGACGGTTACTTCTCTCGTTTTAACTTCGTCAATAGTATAAATCTGCAAATCAACATTGGCTTCGGCTTGTTTGAGTTCCAGCATAGCCTTTAAGACTTCAATTTGCGGAAACGTTCCTTCACGCCGTTTATTAGCATCGCTCATCATACGGACTTCTGCTTCGGCAACCCTCATCCCCCGCTTGGCATATTCAACTTCGATACGCTTCTCTTTTTCGGCTTTGGCAACGTCAAGTTGGGCTTCGGCGATTTTGCGGCTGCTATCCAGTTCCCTGTCATCGAATTTGCCGAGTACCTGACCTTTGAACACGGGCATACCTTCGATGACGGGAACCATCACCGGTTTGCCGTCTGCATCGTTAACGATATTTCCGTCTTTATCCCTTTTTTCAGTGTCGAGGGACATCAACACAGCCCGTTCGGTCGCGGCAAGAACAACGTAGTTACGTTTGTGCAGAGCCAGAATACCGTTGATTTTGACTTGTGTTTTGTTATCGGCAGAAAAGGCGGAGTTTACGACCTCCGGCTCTTTGGCAACCGCCGCCGGAACGGCAATCGGTCTGGTCTGCATTGGTGCTGCCGGTACACGGGGAAACGGGTCTTCGCCCATAAAACAAGACAGCAGAGCGGACAGGAAAACAAACGTGTTCATCGGTTTATATTTGGAGCAGACGAATTGCAGACAATACACCAAACCCCGATGGTACCCGAACTGCCGGTGTTTGTCAATATGAACCGGCAGCAGGCTATCTCGGTTTTATATTTTCCCAATCAATAATACCGGACGGAATCCTTCCTTCTTCAAAGGCGGAGATGTTGTCCAGTGTTTGCCGGGCAATAGCGGACATTGCCTCCTTCGTAAAAAACGCCTGATGTCCCGTGATAACGGCATTGGGAAACGTCAAAATCCTCGCAAGTGTATCGTCTTGAATCACGCGGCTCGAAAAATCTTCAAAAAAGACTTCGGACTCCTCTTCATAGACATCAATCGCCAATGCACCGATTTTTCCGCTTTTCAGCCCCGCAATCGCCGCATCGGTATCAAGGAGTTCGCCCCGGCTCGTGTTGACAATCATTACTCCCGGCTTCATTACCGCTATCGTTTGAGCGTTAATCAGATGTTGTGTTTCAGGCAGAAGCGGACAGTGCAGCGTAATGATGTCAGATTGCCGAAAGAGGTCATCTGGAGAAGCATAGCGGATACCCAGTGATTTGAGTTCGGCATTTTCATACAAGTCTGAAGCCAGTACAGAGCAGCCGAATCCGTGCAAAATCTTTGCCGTGCCTGCACCGATTTTCCCCGTACCGAAGATGCCGGCGGTTTTACCGCACAGGTCAAATCCCAAAAGTCCGTCTAACGCAAAGTTTCCTTCACGTGTCCGGTTGCAGGCACGATGAATCTGCCGGCTTAATGTCAACATTAAACCGACAGTAAATTCGGAAATAGATGCAGGCGAATAAGCCGGCACACGTGTAACCGTCATTCCCAGTTTCTTTGCGGCGTGCAGGTCAACATTATTGAAACCGGCACAGCGTAAAGCCGCCAACCGGCAGCCGTGATGTGCAAGACACTGTAACACTTTTTCCGTTAATTCGTCGTTAACAAAAACGCAAACGGCTTGAAAGCCTTCCGTGAGCCGGCAGGTTTGCTCATTAAGATGCGGTTCGTAAAAAACGAATTCGTGATTCCGCTTTGCGTTGGCTTCGGTCAGGTATTGCTTGTCATACGGTTTTGTACTGAATACAGCAATTTTCATTAGAATTCAAAAAGAGAAAAGTAACGGCTGCATTATGGCAGATAACGTCTTGATATGCAACGGTTATATTTTTGCCGTCCTTTGACAATTCCGTTTTGGTATGTTCCTTGTTTCCGCATTTTGGACAATCCATTGCCGCCCCCTATTGATGTCGAAAAACAACTTACTGCGGGAACACAGCATAGCCGTCTCGTATTGATTCCGCAATAGCCAAACACAAATATCTATACAAAATTACACAATACCCAAAAATTACTAAAAAAATACGTGAGATGCTAGATAAGAGTCTTACGTTATTCCCCCCTTGTTTATTAGCGTCTTTGGAGTACAATACGGTAAAGTTTTCGATTCGAGAGTGATATTATGCCCAAGCAGAAAACACATAAGGGAATCAGCAAACGTTTCCGGTTGACCGCAACAGGAAAAGCCAAGTTTCGCCACAGCGGTACCAGTCATCTGGCGTACCGTCTGACAAAGAAACGCCGCCGGAACCTGCGCGGGACGGGTGTCGTCTCGGCGACCGAAACCGCTAGAATCGTTACCGCACTGATACCGGCGCAGTAGTTGTCCGCCGTCAGCCGGTCAGCATTGACGCATCGGGTTGTAACGTTCGGATAATGTGTCCGAAGACCTTGATTCGTTGTAAATCGTTGAAATAAAAGAGGTTAATATGAGAGTCCAACGCGGTGCCGCTCGGCATCAATCGAAAAAACGTATCTTCAAACGGGCGAAAGGTTTTCGTGGGGGAAGAGGAAAACTTCTCCGAAGCGTTAAGGAAACTATCGTCCGGGCAAATTGTTATGCAACCCGCGACCGGCGCGTCCGCAAGCGGGAGTTCCGGGCTTTGTGGATTACCCGCATCAACGCTGCCGTACGGCAACTCGGTTTGCGGTACAGCGAATTTATCGCCGGACTAAACAAAGCAAACATCGTTTTAGACAGAAAAACGCTTGCCGAAATGGCGGTTGCCGATAATGCCGCCTTCGTCAAAGTCGTCAATTCAGTCAAAACCGCATTGGGGAAGTAAAACGCCGAAAAAGAGCAGCACTTCCGTTGATACGTCAACGATTTGTTTCGTTCTGCAAAAGGCGGATAACGATGCGGCGGGTGACGACGGATAAATAGGTCGTCAAACTGCTCTTCTCCTTAAAATTGCGGAGCAGTTGGCAGTTTTTGTGACTCAATGCGGCGAAAACATACTCGCAAAGTGTGTTCCGGTGTTCCGCTTTCAGGCGGATATTCCACCGGGAAGCCGTGTGGTCGATAATGTGAAGCACGAGACCGAGAAAGCGGTCAACGAAATCTTCCCAAGCCCGATTTTGGTTTAGCAGACATCGGGTCAACAGTTCATTGTCTAAATTATTAACGGACATACGCAATCCTTTTGGTTGGCGTATAAGAACGTTTTCGGCATTAAAAGTCAAGAGGAGAATACGATGAGCGGTGATAAAATACCGATGACCCTTGAAGGGTACAATAAAATAAAGGCAGAGGCAGAGCGTCTTGAACGGGAAGAGATGCCGGTGATAATGGAGCGTCTGGCGGCTGCGAGGGCAGAAGGCGACTTGAAGGAGAATGCCGAATATCACGGTGCGCGGGAAAGTCAGGGGATATTGCAGGCGCGGATAGACGAAATGAAAGGAAAGTTAAGCCGGTCGGTGATACTTGACCCGACGCAGATGCCGAAGGGCGAAGTCCGTTTTGGAGCAACAATAAAAGTACAGCGGACGGGAGCGAAGAAACCGGAGGTGTACACGCTTGTCGGGTCAGGCGAGGAAGATTACGATGCGGGCAAAATTTTGGTAACAAGCCCGCTGGCGCAGGGGTTTCTCGGCAAAAAGGAAGGTGAAGTTGTCCAGGTACAACTGCCGAACAGGTTATCGGAATACAAAATTCTTACGGTACGTTATGATTAGAACCAAAAAACGAAGAGACGGCAGTTACCGTACCGGCAACACCGTCTCCGCCCCGTTATTTTGTGCGTTTTAGCGGAAGGCACTGCCATATACTGTACCGCCTGTGCTTGTCGTACGTCCCGCCGTGCTTGGACCGCTCCACGACGCTGTTGCACTCCGGCTTGAGTTACACGTTGGGCAAGTCGATGTACTGCCGTAAGTCGAAGCCGACGATGTCCGTGCCGCTCCAGAATTACACGTCGGACAATAACTCGACGAACTATTAATCGTCTTGCCGCAAGTCGAGCAGTAATACGAATCACCGCTGCGTCCCGCATAAGACGAATAAGCCTGCGCCGTTTTTGCTGTACCCTGACCACACGTCGGACAGGTACTCGAAGCAAGCCTCGTCGTAGCCGAACCATAAGTCGTACCTGTACCTGTTATTGAAAGCGGCATTTTTTTTCTCCTGTTGAACAGCCTTCTCTCTACACTCTCGGTATCGAACAAATGCGGCTGTTTTTATCACAGGAAAACACCGATGACGGGTTGTGCAGTTTATACCGGTTATTTCTGCATTTCCCGCAGCGCAACTTTTCGGCTCAATTTAATCCGGTTCTGCTCGTCCACGGAAATAACTTTGACAGGGATAATATCGCCGACTTTCACAAGTTCGTGAATGTTGCCGACGTAATCTTCCGCCAGTTCGCTGATGTGACACAGACCATCCCGACCGGGCAGCACTTCGACAAACGCACCGAAATCTTTGATGCTTGTAACCTGCCCTTCGTAAATTTTGCCGACTTCGACCGAACCGGTCATCCGGGTAACTTCGTCAAAAGCGGCTTTTCCGCTCTTTTCGTCTGTTGAGGCAATGTTCACGGTGCCGTCGTTATCGATTTCAATCAATGCCCCCGTACGTTCCTGAATACCTCTAATCGTTTTGCCGCCGGGTCCGATGAGCATTCCAATCTTTTCCGGGTCAATTTTCGTTTTGAGTATCCGGGGAGCGTATGCGGAAATCTCTTTTGCCGGTCTCGGAATCGCCGTCAGCATCTTTTTCAGGATTTGAATCCGTGCTTCCCGGCTTTGCGTCAATGTCGCCTTAATGATGTCGAAACTGATACCGTCGATTTTCAGGTCAAGTTGGATACCCGTGATGCCGTTTTGCGTACCGGCAATTTTGAAGTCCATATCGCCGAAATGGTCTTCGTCGCCCATAATATCGGTCAGAAGCACCCAGCGGTCTTGCGATTCCTTGACCAAGCCGACGGAAATACCGGCAACGGGGTTAGAAAGCGGCACACCGGCTGCCATCAAACCGAGCGTTGCGCCGCAAACGGTTGCCATCGAACTGGAACCGTTGGATTCGAGAATGTCTGAAACGACACGGACAGTATAGGGAAATTTGTCAGCGGGCGGCAAAACCGGTTTGACACTGCGTTCAGCCAAAGCCCCGTGACCGTATTCGCGCCGACCGGGACCTCGAGACGGTTTGCACTCTCCGACCGAAAAACTGGGGAAATTATAGTCGAGCATAAATTTCTTGGCGTACTCGTCAAAGAGTCCGTCAATGCGCTGCTCGTCCCGTGCAGTACCGAGTGTAACGGTAATCAACGCCTGTGTTTCGCCC
>JAITQJ010000353.1 GCA_031288955.1 Planctomycetaceae bacterium
ATAGAAATACCAAAGGCATTAGTGCGAACTCCTAAAAATTATGTGCCGTATTATTTGAGCGTTTGAAGAATTCGTTGTAGTTTCTTTTGGTAAAGTCTTCCGGCAGCGACACCGTTCATCGTCAGCGTTTCTGCGGCGGAAAAGGGACGCGTGAACGGATTCCGTCATCTGCGCACAGGGCAGAGTAGGGCAGGGCGGTGATTCACATTACTGGAACAACGAATCGATGCCGATGGTCGGGACGCTGCGCTCGATTGCAATTTGCCGGCGCGGCGAAACTCCCGGCGGTAACGAATGAACGTTCGCTGTGTCCGTGTTCAAACGCATCACGTTCAGTTCCGATAACACTGTCCGCTGGAACTCTGACAACTCCTGAAACATCTCCAAATACGACGGCAAGACCGTTTTGATTTCCGCTTCAATCATCTGTGCTGATTCGGTAATATGCTGTCCCGCCGAATGACTCGTTTCCGCCGCCTGCTCAATCTTTTCCGCAGCCGCGGTTATTCGGGCAACAACACTGCCTAAATGCTCTTCGATGACGGCAGATATTGACCCGGCTGTTCCGCTATCGCTTCGCTGTGTTGGATATTGCTGACGGCTGCAAACGTCAATCGAGGTGTTAATCTGGTACACGGCGGAAATTGGTACCGTTTTCGCTGCAACCTCTTGCGTTTCCGCAAAAACCTCATCTAAACTGCTTTGACTACACCCAGCCGCTCTGTTTTCACCGCTCTGTGTTTGAGGCTGTAGACTGCTGCCGGCATCAACGTGTTCCCGCTGATACTCCGAATACGATACGCCGAAGCGTCCTTCGTCTTTTTGCGCTGTCTGCCAATTTAAGACAACCACGCTGCCTGTCTCCGAGTCGGGATACTCGACATTACGTACCGATTCGGGTGCTGTTGCTGTCGTTTGATACGCATAGTCCGGCTCTCTGCGGACGAACGGCGGACGGTCTTTCAACACCGCCGCTCTGTATTCTTCCAACGTTTTTGCATCCATATCACCTTCTGAAAATGTATCAGTCCATTGCGCACCGGTTATTGAGAGCGTACTGACTTCTTCCCCGGCAAGACAACCGCCGGTATCGTCCTTCGCCTCGTCAGCGGTATCAGCCTCTTTGCCGTCAGAGTCATCGTCAAATTCGGGATACGCCGGTTTATAGACGGAAAATCCGGTATTGTCGTGTCCGGTCACTACGCCATTATTGCTCTGTATCGGATATTGCTGCCGGCAGCAGGTTTCATCATCGTCGTCGAGTGAACCAAATTCTACGGCGGCTTCAAAGGGACGCAGTTGGAGTTCGTTGTTTTGCAATAAAGTCCGTTTTTGGGCAATGACCTCGTCGATATTTGCCGATTCAATGTCCTGGACTTCCGGCAGCGGAATCACATCTGTATCTTCGTCAGGAAGTATTATAGCCGCCGGTTCGATTTGTTGAATCAGCGACCACGCCTCATTGACAGCGGATTCATCGATTCGGAGCGTGCTGCGTGCGGCAGCGAGCCGCAATGTCTTATCGCAGGTTTGGTTAATCAAACGGGGCAGTCCGCCCGTCAAAATATGTATCCGCCGTTTGGCATTTTCGCTAAAGAGCAAATGCTGGTTTTGATGCGGCGGGTCAATGCGGGAAACTTCATCGGCACCGGTACGCTGCATTGCCTCGGCGGCGGATATTTGCTCTAACAAGGCGGCGGTTGCCGCCGTCTCTCTTGGTGCAGGTATTTGCTGTGAATGCTGCATTTGCCACGTAATGTAGCGTATCGTTTCCTCGCAGGTGAACGAATCGAGATAACATCGGGCGGCAACACGCTGGTTGAACGCTTCAAGTTGAGGAATCGTCAGTTTTTCCTCAAATTCGTTTGAACCGGCTAAAACGATATGAAAGCGGCAATCGGTATCGTCCGCCAGCAGCCGGATTTCCTCCAAAACGTCGGGATAGATGTATTGAGACTCATCGAAGAGCAGAATAATATCATTCGCTGCGCCGTGTGCGTTCTGTTCCTTGACATAATCGAAGAGTTGCATCCGCAATTCTGCCGCTGAATTTCCCGAAAACGGAATATGTAAGTGATAAAGAAGTTGTTGAAATAAAACTTTTGCTGAATCAAGGAGACCGTTAATAATCGGTAATGCGGTGTAGTTCCATTCCAAATTCTGGCGTAAAAGGCGAAGTAAGAGCGTTTTTCCAGTGCCGGCGGCTCCGAAAACTAACGATAGTCCTTCGCCGTCCCGTATTATGTTTTCAATCGTTTTCCGTGTTTCCGCAATCGAACCGGCATCAAAGTAGGCTTCGGTGTCGGGAATCGTGGAAAACGGGCGTTTTTTTAGACCGAAAAATGTCTCGTACATCATTCGCGTTGATAGTGCCACGTCTCTTTCATCGGCAATTTCCTCCTTGAGAATTCACTGGAAAATCTTTGCACGGTTGTTGCGTTTACTCAAAAATCGTGCCAAACGAGGAAAACGGCAGAATATTCTCTATTTTTTATTTTGCCGTTTCTCAAAATTGTGTTATAATAGTTCTACACTCGTGAAGGGGTAACAAACGAAAGCGTTTTAATGGGAATCCTTGTACTACAGTATCAATCAGCAGAAGAATCGCCGCTGTTGCTCGCTCTCAATCGGGAAGAGCGTATCGACCGTCCAGCAACGCCGCCGCGAATTCAGCCCGGCAAGCCGCGTATTGTTTGCGGTTTAGACAGTGTTGCCGGAGGAACTTGGGCGGGTATCAGTCAGTACGGGCTTTTTGTCGCTGTTGTCAATGCGGTGAAAAAAAACGTTCCCGAAGTCCCCCGTTCCCGCGGTTTGCTCTGCAAGGATTTGTTGTTAATGAACAATGCAGATGAAGCCGCCGACCTTGCGGTCGATGAACTGCGTACGGGGAACTATGCCGGCTGCAATTTTCTTTGTGTTGACCGATTCAGCGGTTTTGCCGTTCACGGCGGTGATGAAATTGATGCCGTGAAATTGCAGCCCGGTCTGCACACGCTTTCGGAAAACAGACTCAACGACCCGACAGATGACCGTCAGGAGTTTATCCGACGGCAACTGACGCTGCAAAAAATTGATTCGGCAATTTCATTTTTTGCGATTGCAAGCCGAACGTTTTCGCGCCGGGCAAATCCGTCGGGAAAATTGGGGGTGATTTTCAGCAAGGGCAACGTTGCGACGGTTTCGTCGATGATGTTATCATTGACAGAAAAGTCGGCGCGTTCGATAATGCAGTACGCAAACGGTTCGCCGGACATCAAAACATTCGATGATATGTCGGCGTTATTGCGGCAGGTTTTATCGACAGAACGCGCCGCCAAGGCTGCTGCCGCTGCCAAAGAGGCAAAAAGCAAGGACGAATTAGGAATTGAACAATGCTGAATTTACTGCGAAAACAAGATGCTTCCCGAAGCGTTTCCCGGAAACGCACACTGTCAGTGGAAACGCTTGAAGTGCGGGAATTGCTGTCTATCAATA
>JAITQJ010000371.1 GCA_031288955.1 Planctomycetaceae bacterium
AAGAGTCACGTCAATGGAGTTGAAGCCTTTTGGCGGTGTTTTCCCGCGTCGGCAGGCTTGACCGCCGCTTGGTCCTGCCAAACGAAGACTGGCAAAGTTTAATGGTTGTGCTTCGCAAAACTTTATGTTACACTTAAAAGAGTGTGAATTCCGTTTCAATCACCGAAAAGAAAATCTATACAATATCATCAAAAAATTAATAAAAAATACAAGAGATGCTTGTCTATAGCCATATCTTTTTGTATTTACGTTTTCAATTTTCTGTCTTCTTTACCAGCATTTTCTATTGTCCATTTTCCATTTTCAATTTTCAATTTTCAATTCCAATGAAGAGACATTTTATTGCAATTACGCTATTACTGCTTGCTGCCGGTTGTTCGAGCGGCGTACGGGTTTCCGGGACGGTTACATACGAAGACGACAGTTCGCCGGTAACGCACGGTTCGGTGCTGTTCAGCGATGCGGTGCATACTTACGCCGCCGTTATCAGAAACGGACGTTATGTAACGGACAGTAAAGGCGTGCTGCCGTCGGCGTATAAGATAACGCTTTCAGACACGGACAAGACCGAAACGTCTTTTACTGACAGCGGATTGCCTTTTGTGAAGCGTACGGCACTGATAGACCCTGTCTATAAGATGACGAACTCGTCGCCGTTATCGCTTGAAGTGCCGTCGGGCGGTGCGCTGAAATACGATATTAAAGTGAAGAAGCCTCCTGCGGGAACAGCAGAAACGGTTACCGGCAGTGAAGACGATAAATAGGTTTAGCCGATTTTCGAGAGAATCGGCTAAACTTGAGGAGGTTCCATTCCGTCCAAAACTTCGCGTTCTATTTTTTGTTTCCAGTGTTCGATTTGCCTGCGGACTTCGTCGGGGGCAGTCGAGCCGTAACTTTTCATTGCCTCGACAGCATTTTTTGCCCCCAGCACCGAGAAGACGTTGTAATCGAAGCCGCTGTAAAATTCGAGAAATTCTTTGAGCGAAAGTTTTGCCAGCGGTACGTCTTTGTCCATTGCCGAACGTACCAATTTGCCGACGATACCGTGCGCCGTCCGCTGCGGTATGCCTTTCATTATCAGGTATTCCATCAGCGTCGTTGCGTCTAAATAACCTTTGTCGAGCCGGTCGGCAATAACGCTCTGATTGAGCGTTGTACCGGTTATCAGCGGTGCTGTCAGCGTCAACGAGGCTTCAACGGTATCGAAGGCATCAAATATCGGTTCTTTGTCTTCCTGCAAATCCCGATTGTAAGCGAGCGGCAATCCTTTGGTTAACATTATCAGCGACTGCAGCGCAGCGGCAACCCGCGCCGTCTTGCCGCGTATCAGTTCGAGAACATCGGGATTGATTTTTTGCGGCATTATCGACGACCCCGTGCAGAAGGACTGCGGCAAACGCAAAAAGTTAAACTCTGCCGTTGACCAGAGTATCCATTCCGTTGCCAACGTGCTTAAATGCAGCGCAATTTGCGTCAGACAAAATGCCGCTTCGAGAACGAAATCCCTGTCGCTGGATACATCGAGACTGTTTGCCGCCACGCCGATAAAATTGAGGAGTTCTGCCGTTTTGAAGCGGTCTATTGGAATACTTGTACCGGCAAGAGCGGCAGCACCGAGGCTCGAAATATTAACCCGTTTGCGGCAGTCACGAAGCCGGAGCCGGTCGCGGTCAAATTTTTCGCAATACGCCAACCAAATGTGCGGAGCCAGTACCGGCTGCGCCCGCTGGGTGTGTGTGTAGCCGGGCAGAATCACGTCGAAGTCGGCATCACAGCGGTTGACGAAAGCCGATTGGACATCGAAGAGGCGGCGGTCAATGCGGTCAAGAGCATCGCGTATCCAGAGCCGCAGGTCGGTAACGATTTGGTCATTACGGCTTCGGGCGGTGTGCAGTTTTCTGCCGGTATCGCCGATTTTGCTGATAAGGGCGTGTTCGATATGCAGATGAATGTCTTCAAATTCGACGTTAAAGACGAAGCGGTTCTCTTCGATTTCGCGGCGTATTTCGAGGAGTCCGTCCTGAATTTGAGTGAATTCTGAATCGGTGAGTATGCCGACACTTCGGAGCATTTCGGCGTGTGCGATTGAACCGCGGATGTCGGCATCGAACAGACGGCGGTCATAACTGATGCTTTCGGTATAGAGTTCAACACGCCGGTCAGTTGACTCGGTAAAAACGCCGCCCCAGGCTTTATCCTCTTCGGACGTGCCGTCATCTTTTTCGACAGGATGAAAGACAGCCTTGGAATCGAGAATCACTCTGGTTTTTTTGCTGGACACGTATTTTTTGTTGCAGAGGATAACATTTTTATTAACACCAAACTAACAGAATACGGCAGTAAAATCAAGATTACTTGCGGTACGATACCCAAAAAACAATCCGGTCTCTATCAAAACACGATTTGGAACGTCAGACCGGGAACAAACGCATTGCGGTACAAACCGCCGGGATGAACGATATATTGTAACACGGGCTGCAAGGCAGCGTTGTCCGTAAAGTGAATGTGATAATGTACCTCAAAAGCCGTCTCCGCTGGGTTCAGCGAATCATTCTGCCGCCATACACGGTCAAAGCCTGCCGAAAAAACACCGAAACCCAGCACATCATCCGGTCGGTCTTCAAAGAATCCCAGACTGCGGAAACCGAATCCGTAAAACCGGAACAAATCGTTCTCTCTGTCCGTCTGCGGCTGACTGAATTGTACAAAAAACGTCAAGCCCCGCAAATCGTCTTTGCGTGTGTAATTCCGGCGGTAAATCATCTGCTCAAAACCGGCACTGTATCCGCTCTTGCCGAAGTGCGTATGATTTTGGTAACAATGGTTTTCCGAATCGTTGTACCAGCCGCCGATATAAGCAAAGCCGGGCAAGTGCCGAAACAACGTGTAATGGCAATCGAACAGAACAGCCGTATAAGCATTACCGCTTTCGGACATCCAAAATTTATTTGCGTTTGCATCCGCATCGAAAACGCCGATTTTGAAACAAAAATTATCGGACAAATTGATGCTGCTCATCGCCCCCCAAGCATTGGCGGGAGCCGTTGGAATACCCGTCGTCGGGACACAGGTTCCCGAAGCGTTAATAAAGTTCTCCGTTGATTTAAGATAAAAGAAATCTACACCCGCATCTATTTTACCGGCACGCACGACAACAGAATCGTCTAAAAAATGGTGTTCGTACCAATACTCTGAAACTTGTGCAGGCGTTTCGTAAGCAAATACCGCCGTCCCTTGCCAGTCGCCGACAAAATCGGAGGGATTGCGTCCGTGAGAAAACAAAACGTGTGAGTAAAACGTTCCGTTTTTCCAAAGACCGAGTTTTTCGGTATCGGCAGTGAGACTGATGTCGAAAATACCGGCATATCGGGTTGAGTGAGAAGTCTGCGCACCGCCGCGGGCATTATTGAACACACCGCCCGTGTAGGAGTAATCGAAATGCAGGGCATCGTTTCCGTGAATGTTCGGCAGAATACCGCCGAGCAGCCCTTCGGTTTCTGACCGTGCAGGCTGCGTGTAATTCTGGTCCATCTGTATCCGCAGCCGCCCCTCTGAATCGGGGTGCGGCACTGCTCCGCTGCTTTGAGCATTTACCGGCGAAACGCAGAGCATCAGAATGAACGTAAGCAGCCGATATTTTTGCATATCTTTGATGAATATCCCGATAGTTCCGATGATAACTATCGTCAAGATAAAACGTTAAATTCTGCAAGAGTCCGGTATTAACGGTTATAGGATATTTAACGCCTCTAAAAAGAGAAACCTATTCTGCCTTTCAAATTTGTTATAACAGCGTTATTCGCCAAATACGGCACGTTACTTTTATTTGCGGCGGGAAAAGGCGAAAAAGAAGATACACCTCTAATGTCCGATGAGCAGCATCAGCCCAATCCGCTATTCCGACGGCAGAACCGTATATGGTTGTAATACGACTTCTTACGCCCCGACTAATCCCAAGTCCGGTCCTGTTACCGGAGGCAATACCGTCGTCTGGAATTCAACAACACGTTCGTCAACGGTCATCTATCCCCGTCAGGGCGGCGGCAATTTTACAATGCAGCCCCAAACCGGCGGGCAGAGCGTCCCCCAGCAGCCGCGAACGACTGCTCCGCTGCCGTATCTGTCAACCTATAAAAATCCCAGCACCGATAAATACGGACGTTACGGTGTCCAGTTAGGTACGAGCAGTCAAAGAGCAACTTCCGCGAGTCCGCAAACGATGACACCGTATATGGCACAGAATGTCTCCCGATACACGACCGAAAGTAACGTAAAAGTCTGTACCGCTGCACCGGCGGCGAAAAAATGATACAATATGCGATAAAACACGGGTTAACTTTGCGCAATAAGGATACTAAAGGTACAACGCTAGATTATGCTCCGTCGCAATATGGATTTTCTGGTGAGGCAAATAACCCTCTAGATGCCAGTAAAATGCATAGCCTTGCTTTCCCGGCGCAATATGGTAAAGTATGGTAAGTAGTTTATTTTTGGTGTAATTACGGCATATATAGTTGACTAATAGAATGTTCTATTAGCTAGCTATTTACACAAGGAGAAATAAAATGGCATGCGTTGCACATAACATTGGACAAGACATAACAACTGTCTCAATAATGATAATTGCTGCGGTTATCATTCTTCGATTCTTTTTGCCTCTTAAATGGAGGGATACGTGGGACAGGTGCTGGTCCTGCGTTTTCGTAGCGACCACAGTAGTAGTGGGCATACTTATCAGTATCGTCAAGTAAAAAACTGAAAGAGGCTAAATGCCTCTTTTTTAATTTATAATTAGAC